>NZ_LZGV01000094.1:0-115491 GCF_001690265.1 Gilliamella sp. HK2 | reverse complement strand
CCATTTGGGCTTAAGCAAAGCAAATCGCCGTAATTAAGTGTTGCTACGGCAAAATAATCCTCAGGTATCCTATTTAAATAGCCATCGTTGGTAGCCAATAAATCTTCTCTATCTTCCTTTGAAAAACCCAAAATGACCTCTAAGGGCAATGACTCGCCCTCACAATCAATACAGTAGTCAATATTGGCTTCATTATCAAAAACAACAACATTATATTTTTTCAAAAAATCAATATAAGAATTGTTTGAATCTATTTTTAACTTTAACTTTGAAATGCGTTTATCAATGTTTTTGGGAACATTATATTTTGATTTAAACATTCTAACTCCTAAATATTACCATGTATAAAAACGGATGCACTGCCAGTGTGAGGAAAACTGTTATGCAAATCTGCATCCAGAATAATCATATAATCTTTATCAACATAATGCCAAACCTTTTCAGGAAGGGCCTTGTCACCAGAATAGCCAATTTGTTTATTTGCTATCCTATTATCATGTTTTCGATTGCCATTAAACTTGTTTGATTTTGCATATTGTTCCTTATATGGACTAAAATCTGGAATGCCGTCTTTACTATATGTTACTTAAGCCGTCCTACAGGAAGCGAGTATTGTTGTAGGGGGCGCTGTCTAGCTGATATTTTTCTATACGCTGGCTTAAGGCATCGTAGATGTAGTCGTAACGCTAACTGTCGCTAACAATTATTTGGTCTTACAATAAGCCTACTGTGATATATTTTCCCGCCTCTATTTATCATAATAAATGTACTGTTCCATTGTTAGTTTATGTGCCAGTTGACTCGTTTTACCCCATTTATAGTCTGCCTTTTGCTCTAGATCGTATAGCTATAGCACAAAATATTGCTAATATATAATGCTTATTTATATTTACTAAATTTTTCTATCCAGCCTTTTTTTGTGACCAGTTCACCAGATAAACTATCACTGATATCAAGAATGTTTTTTTCATTTTTACCATTTTGAGATATTAATAATTTTATATTTTCTTCATTTTGTTCTAGCATATTTAATGTATTGTAAATAACACTATCAATAGCAGTCAAAACAACTTTTTTTAAAATTTCAATCTGGTTTTTGTCAAATGTTTTTAATTCATTATTTAATTTAACCGTATTTTCAGATTTCATTTTACCTTGAACCATTGCTTCAAATTCAAAAATGGCTTGATCTCTAACACTACAAATGATCTTTTGACCAAAAATATCAAGTAATTCTTTATCTAACATATTAATATTCTCCAGTTTAATTCCAAGGGATATTTCATGGGGAAGTGACACCTTGAGAGCTTACATTCCATAAAGATTGGGCAACAAGATTTTTTGCTTGTTGATGAGTAACTTCACCTGCTTTCAAAGCACTTACATCAATTCTCGTGTGCTCTGCCAAGGTATTTGGTTGACCACTATTAAAAAGTTCTTCTATTGACCGTCTGAGGTCTAACAGGTTGGAGGGATCATCATATTGCAGGGTTTCTCAGTATCTTTGGTTACTGTAGCTTTCAATTCTGCCGGTGCGATCATAGTGGTAATCGATTTGCCCGTGTTTACTTTGTTTTTGCTTAATAGACGGTCGAGGTTGCCGTATTGGTTTCTGTGTTCGATGAGGATGTCGGATAGGTGAAATTCTGATTACGCCGTATCTGTTTATGTTGCAGGCACTGTAATGATTATATTCTTAAAGTAGTTCGCTAGATTAATTCAATTAAAAAGCCTGAGTGGTAAGACTCAGACTTTTGTTGCAGATTATTGCAAAGCTTACCAACTATCTGCATGTTGATATTAAAACTTAAGTACGCCTATATATTATGAAGTATTTAATATTTACCGTCAGCATTCATTAAAGAATCTTGATAAATTTAATGTTCGAATTAATTTTCTTAACCATTGAAGCATTAAACCAGAGGATTTTTTTACTTTTGGGCTGTACTATTTTTGGAAATCGTGACAGCTAACATGATATTTTATTTAAACATCTTTACTTGAAGAGAAAGGATGTAAACATGCTTTAAATAATTCTAATATCAATTTTTCATCTGCTTTGTTTAGCGTTTCATCCTGATCTTTTTGTATTTTTTTACGGATAAATTGCTCATTAGTCACATTTTCTTGTTTATAAAAATATTTAGATTCTGCTTTAAAATCATCAACTTCCAATAATTTATCAAAGATATTGTTAATTAGTGGGCTACCTGCATATAATAGCGATTCTGCTTCTTTACATGAAAATTTAATGTACATAATCAGTTTTTTCAATGCGTTGATTTCGCTTTGTTTTAAAACTAAACATTTTTCTGTAGTATTACTCATGTTAATAACAACCTCTAGCTTTTAGTTGATTTTGCATCATGTTAAGTCTTTTATCATAGTTTAGGCTATTAAATCTTTCATAAGGGTTTTTATCTATATGAATTATTTGAGAGCGTTCTAATTTAATTTTACCTGTATGATAACATTCTAATTCTGATGACTTTTTTATATTAGTCATGTAAACCTTAGCTTTTACATGCTTTTCTATTATACCAGTATTTTGAATTCCTTCTAATCTTGCTAGATTGGTATAATATATAAATACATTTTCACCGCTTATTCCTAAAGGATCAATCCAATTCAACCCATTAGGCACATACCGAGATTGTAGGGATTGCTTGCGTTGTCTCGCTGAAGTTTTTCGATACGCCAGCCAAGGCGTCGTAGGCATAGCCGTAACGCTGGCTGCGGTTTAGTGGTTTTATACATACTCCGCTTAGGCGATGTGCGGCATCGTTGTAGTAGCGTTGGATGCTGATGGCGGTTTGTTTTTTTTGCTTACCCACAGGGCATCAGTAAAGCAATTTACACCAAAATATCAGAGAATAAATTAACAGCGTAATACGCGACGTCATCAAAAAAGTATAAAGTCTTCTCGGCTGATGATTTGGTAAAGAAAGTAATTTATTTAGCAATATAAATTAGTATGAAGAAGATAAACAGATATTGACTTGCAACTGGAAAGCATAATGAACCGCTTTATGACAGAATTTGGTGACAGAATTAACGGTTATCTGTAAAAGAGAAATACACAAAAAATTAAGATGTGGCCTATAATATTCAAATTAATACTCATGGTATTTGTTGTAAAATAGCTCTTTTAGTTGCCGGTGAGAAATATTTTGGCCAAATAGTATATTTATCATATATTGCCCCTATAAAACTAGCCTCATTTATTCTGATTGCATTTACATTTGCACCTTTTAAATTGCTTCCGTTGAAATTTGCATTAAATAAATCAGCTCTTGATAAATTAACTCCTTGCAAATTAGCATTTAGTAAAAAAGCTCCATTTAACTTACAGTTAGACATATCAGCATTTAATAATGATGAATTCATTAAATTTGAATTCATTAATAATGAATTTGTAAAATCAGTATTATCTAAAATACAACCTGAAAAATTTGCACTACGTAAATTAGCATATTTAAAATTTGCATTACGCAAAGAATACCCTGCAAATATAGCGGTATGTAATATCGAACTACTAAAATCAAATCCCTCAAATGTTGTTACATCAAATTCTTGCGTGCAACCAGATTCAAAATGAATTTTAATCATTAATAATTTCCCTAGCCAAAAAGGTCAATTTTTTGTGTCAGACATAGGTTTAATTTTTGGAATATTACTTGGTGCAAGTGTTCCTTGAGTTTTAGGTGGTAATACGCCTACAATTTTTTCAGCCACATAACGTTGAACTGCTGGAAGAAAAATGATTCCTTGTGTTGTCTGCATAGCATCCTCCTTTTAAAGCTTTTTTAACCACACTAGGGGTAACTTAGAAGACTTTGGTAATTGGACATTTAGCTACCTCCCCCCCACGGATCCGCCCAAGTCAACCCATTAGGCGCATACTGATACAGATTAAAGCCACCAATCCGCCCAATCGGTTCAGGCTAGGTAAAGCGTCCTATATCCGGATCATAATACCTGAAGGTATTGTAATGTAAGCCGGTTTATCTGTCTAAATATTGTCCCTGATATCTGAGGTTTTGCTCTATTGAGTGATGTTCGATTTCATGAATCCGTTTACCCCAGAGCTGAAAACTGCATTCCCATAGTATTTTACCGTTTTCGTCGGTCAACTCTTCAGGACAGCCATTCAGGTCGGTGTGGATTACCCTTTCTGGGTGATTACCTCGTTGACACGATTCATAATAGCTTTCTTTAAGCACTCAGCATAGTTGTTTAGCTGTAACTTCTTTACCCCAAGGTATTTTAGTGTGTATATTTAAGTCAATAACCTCATATCTGATACTTTTGCTAATTTCTATTTATATCTAGATTAGGTTCCCATTCGACTATTCTATCGCTTGCTGAGTGGAGTAACTTCGGCAGGAGTCCAAATTGACCGTTTCCATTGTATGAAGTTATTAGTTAGAATTTCTTTTATGTAACTTTCAAATTTAGAATTAAAGTATTTATCAGATGTTATTGTTATTTTAAGAGTATAATGTTCATCACATAATAACTCACTAAGCCTATCAATTTTGTCGATAACGGCAATGCTAAAATTATCCAACTCCGCTCTGGCAATATAACGACCTTTTTCATCTTTACAGGATAATTTACATTTAAATGCCAGTTCTATCTTAGTCAGCATTTCTTTAAATGAATTATTACTATCAATCAGTACAAAAGTTAATCGTCTTTCATTTATATTCATAAATCTATTATCCTTGAAAAATTTAACGTTGAAATATTAAATCCAACAATTATCTTATAAAAAACAAAAAATTCGTTTTTATTTACAGCCAATTTTGCGCTGAATGTCACCCTTTCGAGCAAATTCCATTAACTCGTGAGTTTTAAAAATTCTAAAACCAAAGGATTCTTTTTTTAGCCACGGAAAAATTAAACGTAATTTACGGTCTATAGACGCTTCTATTTCCTTCATACCTTTAATTTCTGAAGCATCACGGCGTCTGTTTGTATATACCGGATCATGAGCTTTACTAATACCACTAGCAGCACTTCCTCTATAACCTATTTCGGCATTAGGATCGATTGCTTGTATTGCTGGCAAGTGTTCTCTAAGAATATCGTCAATTTGTTGTTGAACTCTATTTAAACTAATTAACCCCCACGGATCCGCCCAAGTCAACCCATTAGGCGCATACTGATACAGATTAAAGCCACCGGCTAAACCTATCGGATCAGGCTGGGTAAAGCGACCTATATCCGGATCATAATACCTGAAGGTATTGTAATGTAAGCCGGTTTATCTGTCTAAATATTGTCCCTGATATCTGAGGTTTTGCTCTATTGAGTGATGTTCGATTTCATGAATCCGTTTACCCCAGAGCTGATGGCTGTATTCCTAGAATAATTCGTCGTTTGTATCGGCGAGCTCTTTTAGTACACCGTTTAGATCGGTGTGGAAGTACATTGCCTTTTGTTATTCATTACTTCGTTTGTCTATGCGCGTCAGGGGTTCGTAGCTGCTCTGGTTGGTATAGATATACTGTTGTGCTGATTAAGATTGGTTTCCTGAATCGTTGTTAAGCCATCCCACAGTAAGTGGGTACGGTTGTAGGGGGTGCCTATGCTGTTTAACTGGCGTTTTTCGATACGCCGGCCAAGGGCGTTGTAGATGTAGCCGTAACGCTAACTGCGGTATGATTGTTCGATGCGTACTTTGTTCAGGCGGTGTTCGACGTCGTAGTGGTAGTTCTGGTCTCTGAATTTAAGTAGCTAGTTACAGCGGATCAGGTTGTGTCTGCTTGTCCAGATATTTTTTGCTAGTACACTTCTAATTAATTCAAGTTTGACTGGCTCTTATTCGTTAAAAGCATCTACCCTTGAGCCATTGCTAAACCCATAATACTTTCTATTTTATCTAAGTCATACTCCTAAATAAATACAAAATAATTCCTCACATTGGATTTTTTAAAATATATTTAATCAATCATAAATAGAATTGTTGATAACAATATAATTCAATTAATAAGCAACTTTGAATTGACAGCTTTTTAGAACAGTAAACAAAATTTTAATTTCATATAGCGGATTAGAATATTTAAATTTAAAAAGTAATTGATATATCTAATGCTTAGCTATTATTTTGCTTTTTCCAGATATTTAATCGTATTTACGATAGAATTCTAGTAATTATTACAATGGATATTTGTCCCAATTATTATCAAACTTATCATATACCTCTTTTTTATCAATACGCCACTCATGTTTTTTGTAATGCAAGGTATAACGAAATTGACTTTTTGTACGATTTTGTTGTTGAGTGTAAATAACTACTTTATTCCCTTTGAGTTCTTCTATTTTTAATATTTCTTCATCTGGTGAGTACTCTGGTGGGTTTCCACAAGATAATGCTGCTTGTCGACCATATTTTCGTTCTTTTTTTGTACAGAATTTATCAAATATAAAATTCAAATCTTTAGTCATTTGTAAATAAGCTTCTTCTGAAGAATCACTTTTTAATTTTGGATAGCAACGTATTTACCAATGATTCATCGCAATAATGAATTCTTTTAATACGTTTTTCGCAATTTCAATATTCATTTAGTTTACCTAATTTTTAAAAATATTATTTAATACATTCTTACCACTTTTGGAAAACTGAGTATTCTATTTGGGGGGCTTGTGCCTTCTTTGCCATAAATAAAATTCCATTTAATATCCACAGCTCCATATTCTTGAATATACTGTTTAATTGTTTTTTCAAAAGCTCGATATTGACCACGATTTATTCCTTTTAACTGAGGGAAAACATTATCTATGCCTCCTGAACCGCCTAATATTTTCGCTAAAATATATCCCGCATCATCATCTGCGTTACCTAACCTTCTAGCAAATGCGCTTGGAAAAAGGTTAGTTGCTGTGCCTGATCCTATATCAGCTCTTGAAACTGTCTCTTTTGCTGAAAGAGGTTGCCCCTGTGCTCCTCGTTTACCTTTTACTTCACAAATCCATCTCCACGGATCAATCCAAGTTAACCCATTAGGCGCCAGATTCAACCCACCTAGCAATTCTATCGGATCCGGCTGGGTAAAACGACCAATATCTGGATCATAGTACCCGAAAGTATTGTAATGTAAGCTGGTTTCCCTGTATAAATATTGTTTTCAATACCAACAGAGATGCAGTTAACCTTACGGTTATTATTTATAAACCATATAAATCATTTATATCATCTTCACACACTAATTTAGAAATAAATTCATTAAAACTATTGCATAGAAAAAAAGTACTCTTATCTTGATTATCCGTTAAAGATAAATTATCAGACCATGTGTCAAGAGTATAGTAGTATATTTTCCCATTATTAATATCGATGCAGAAATAATTACCACCCGCGTCAATCGCAAAAGGTAAAAAAGTTTCCGGTAATAACTTTCTACTCCATAAATTTTCTGCTTTGGAAGGCATTAAATAGTTCTTGTCATTATTAAACTTTTTATAGTATTTAACGGGTATTAGTTCATGAATTGCAACCCATTCAAATTCACTTTCAGGATCCAGCCAAGCATTATTCTCTGGCATTCCTCCATTGTGTTGTAACAGGAATTGTCTTAGTTGAACAGGAATTTTTATCTTTAAAAGTTTTTCAACCTCATTTAGGTCAGTGGTATTAATTGCTTGTTGAGAATTGTAGAATTTGTTGCTTGTTCTTGGTTTAATATCTTCATCTTCAATGGTTTCTATTTTGTCTTGATCTTCATCACAAATTAAAGCATTTAAGAAATTTTCTAATGAATCAGATAAATAGATACTATTTTTTTTAAAATTTTGCTCTGTATTTAGGGGGTCATCCCATTCTAATCTGAGATATTGATATATCGCACCAGTATTAATATTCATACACAAAAAACCATTACTTAAATCGCGAGCAAAAGGTAACAGCTCCTTAGGTAACTTTTTATTATCCCAATGTTTGAAAGCAATACCTTCCATGATAAAATCTGGGTCATTCCTAAATGCTTTATTATATTTTATAGGAATAAAATTAAAAACTTTAAGTTTGTATGGAGGAACAGTTGTTTTCCAAATATCTTTATATACCATTCCTCCATTACAATTAAGATAAAACTGTCTTAAAGAATCTGGAATTGTGATACCTAACCTCTTTTCACAAGCATTTAAATCTTTATCAGTCAGCTTTTTTTCGCAGTCATAAAAGTTATCTATATTAATCATATTAATTCCCAAATTATATTGCGTCTTTAATTAACAAAATTTACTTATTAGCTCTTTTAGTCTCTTCGGTACTCTACCTGTTAACCACCCTTGTGTATATGAATAGTCTACTGCTTGTGGTGAGCCATATTTAGTGCCCGAATGTGCACCAAATTGAGAAACTGAACCTTTATGACGAATTGCTTTATGAGTTTCCGTTTTAATTAATTGCATAGTAGTTTTACCAGTTTTCGGATCAAAATCGTCAACATGATGCCAAGTATATCCTACGGCATCTTTCTTTTTGATTCCAGTCGCTTTAAATGCAGCAGCAAAATCTCTAGACCTAGTCCCTTGCATTGTGATTTGAACAATATTTTTTTGACCTTCTTTTACAGGGCATAATCTGGAGAATCTGTAAAATCTATTCCTTGTAATGCTAGCCTCCATGGATCAACCCAAGTTAACCCATTTAGGCGCATACTGATACAGATTAAAGTCACCAATCAGCCCGATTGGCTCAGGCTAGGTAAAGCGTCCTATATCCGGATCATAATACCTGAAAGTATTGTAATGTAAGCCGGTTTCTCTGTCTAAATATTGTCCCTGATATCTGAGGTTTTGCTCTATGGGCTCGAGTTCGATTTCATGAATCCGTTTCCCCCAGAGCTGAAAACTGCATTCCCAGACGATGTCACCGTTTGCAGTGGTAAGCTCTTCTGGTGTACCGTTCAGATCGGTGTGGAAATACATGACTTTTTCAGGGTCATACCTCTTTTATCTATTCGTGCCAGTGGTTCGTAGCTGTTCTGGTCGGTATAGATATACAGGCTGTTGATGGTGATCCCATCCGGCAGGGTGGTGGCGATGCGGTTGCCCAGTGGGTCGTACTGGTGGCTGAGGGTACCCTGTGCGGTGGTTTCGCTCAGCAGGTTACTCAGCAGATCGTAGCTGAAGGCGATGAGGTCGGGTTCTGCTTCTGCGGGCAGGCCGGCTTTTTTGTAGCCGACTTTGATAAGGTTGTCGGCTTTGTCGTACTGGTAGGCGGGGGGGCCGTCGGTGGTGTATTTGCCGATCAGGCGGTCGGCAGCATCGTATTGGAACTGGTAGTGTTCGTCGTTTTCGTTGATAAGGGTGTTAAGGCGCCATAGGCGTCGTTTATTTATTATTGGGCGCATATTTAAATTATGCTGAACCATAATTAAATGGGAGAAGATAAATACCACCGCGTATTTTATGACTAATAATCTTGTGACAGTTTATTAATAAAACAATCAAATGATTCAGATACTAAAACTAATTCTTTTTCATCCATCAACCATATATATATTTTTCCATAATTTCTATCTTTTAATGAAAGTAAGAAGCAATTTCCACCCTCATCATAAGCAAAAGGGATCATATATTTTAAATTAGAAAATTCATCAATTAAGTTAGCATAAATATCTTCTATAGTTAAATCACCATATTTTATTGGATTAAAGCCACCCAATAAAAAGAAATTATGTTCACCGTTTTCGCGAGGGTAACCACCATTAAATTTAATATAAAAATTAATAAATGAAAGTGGAATCTCTTTATTAAAATATTTGCTAAATTCTTCAAGTTCTTTAAAAGATAATTGTTTTTCCGATTCTTCAAGTATTAGTTGCATTTGTTATTATCCTTTCTAGCTGGAAATGCATAATTTTTTACCAGTAGTTGCTTTATATTGACTAACTCCACCTGAATGGTTTATCCCTTGGTGTGCTTTCTTTTCAACGAGTTGCATTGTACCTTTATTGGTAACAGGATCATAATCATCAAGTTGATGCCAAACATATCCTCTTGGTGTTGTTTTCTGTTTTAGTCCTGCTTGTTTGTTAGTGGATTAAAAATCTTTGATATAATCAACTAGATATTCAATTGTTGCAATAGGGTTTACTCCTGGCTGTTTATTATATAAGGCATTACTGCCTGAATAATCTAATCCACCTCCTGAAGTTTTAATTACTCCCGTATAGCCACGTTCTTTCAGTTTAGTTATTGAATCTACTGCTAGCCCCCACGGATCAATCCAAGTCAACCCATTAGGCGCATACTGATACAGATTAAACCCACCTAGCAATCCTATCGGATCTGGCTAGGTAAAGTGGTCTATATCCGGATCATAATACCTGAAGGTATTGTAATGTAAGCCGGTTTCTCTGTCTAAATATTGTCCCTGATATCTGAGGTTTTGCTCTATGGGTTCGTGTTTGATTTCATGAATCCGTTTTCCCCATAACTGAAAGCTGCATTCCCAGACGATGTCACTGTTTGCAGTGGTAAACTCTTCTGGTGCACCGTTCAGATCGGTGTGGAAGTACATGACTTTTTCAGGGTCATACCTCTTTTATCTATTCGTGCCAGTGGTTCGTAGCTGTTCTGGTCGGTATAGATATACAGGCTGCTGTGCTGATTAAAACTGGTTTCCTGAATCATTGTTAAGCCATCCCACAGGAATCGGGTACGGTTGTAGGGTTTGCCTGCGCTGTCTAGCTGATGTTTTTCGATACGCTGGCCAAGGGCGTCGTAGATGTAGCCGTAACGCTGGCTGCGGTCTGTTTGTTCGATGCGTACTTCGCTCAGGCGGTGCTCGGCGTCGTAGTGGTAGTGTTGGGTTGCGCCGATGGCATCGCGTTTGAAACGGTGGATGATTTCGGCACTGCTGCCGGCAGCAAAGTGTATATTGCTGACGTTGTCGAGTAGTTCATAATCTAAATTTTATTTGCGTTCTTCCGAGAAATGTTTGCTCTTTTAATCAGCCTTACCAAATAAAGACTACAATATTTTTAATTTTTCGGTTAACTCTTTTATACATGTGTCTGCCAATTTTTTGTATTCTATAGCAATTTTTCCTGAATACTTCTCATCAACCATTTTTTCAAACTCTTGAAATGTGCCAAAAAAGTCATTCATTTGAATAGCGAATCCATTATTAACCCAACAAGCAAAAATAGTTTGTGAGTTATCTTCGCAGTTTTTGCAATAAGCTATATTTTGTATTTTATCTATATCTAAATATAAACCGGTGCCAACAGATAAATTGTCAGGTAATTCTCGAATACTTGTTGATTCTATATTTAATTTACCTCCAATCGATAAATTTTCAGGTAATATTTTGATTTTTGAGTATTTTAAATCTAAATCACCTTTAATTGAGAAATTTTCAGGTAACGCTTCTATTTCAGTAAACCCTAAATATAAACTACCTCCAATAAAAAAATTTTTAGGTAATACTTTGATTTTTGTCATTGTTAAATTTAGATCACCTTTAACAGATAGGCTTTCTGGTAGTGCTGTTATTTCTGTATTCGCTAAATTTAGACTACCACTTATAGAAAAATTTTTAGGTAATGCTTTGATTTCCGTATTTGTTAAATATAAATAACCTCCAATAAATACCTTTTCAGGTATAGTTTTGATTTCTGTATTTCTTAAATCTAAATCACCACTAACAGAAAAATTTTTAGGTAGTGCTTCAATTTTTGTATGAGTTAAAATCAAATCACCGTTAATAGATAAGTTCTCAGGTAATGCTTTAATTCTTCTGTTTCTTAAATTTAAATTACCATCAATAGTGATTTTATTGTCTTGAATGAGATACTTTATACCTTTTTTATTTAGTAATTCTAAAAGTTTCTTCATAATCTCTCTTTAGCAATAAAAACGGCTTTAAATAGGCTGCATTAATGCGATTGACAACGGTAAATCTTACTATTACAGATTTATGCTTAATACTGGAAAAGTCAAAAAAAGACCTTTCCAGTATTATTAATCTAAAAAATCATCATTTTCAAGGTAGTAAATAATAGCATCTAATAAATCTTCTTTTGTAGCATTAGGATGATGATCTAATTTATTGTCAATAATATCTAAAAAAGTTTGATATTCCAACCAATCTCGATATTTATCAGGGTACTTATCACACAGCTCACCCATTTCATCATCATCATCATCAGTTTCAGGAAGGTAAAAAGTACCTTCTCTTATATCCTTTTTTTTATTACCTATCTTAATATTTGTAAATAAAAAATACCATAATTCAGGACGATCTTTATAAATAGTTAATAGTCCATTGATACCTTCGATAATTTTCATTCATAATCTCCAATTATTATTTACGACAAATTGTACCACCGCCCCATTTTTTGCGACCACCCGAACCATCTGGGTGATATATTTTATGATATTTATTGTGATCTTTTCGATCAACTAATTTTAATGAACCTGGGGTATTTACACTTTCAACTTACAATGCGAAATCTATAAATTAATATTTAATAATGAGTTATCAATTAAATTTGAATCTATTACTAACGAATTTGTAAAATGAGTTTATCTAAAATACAATCAGAAAAAATCTACACTATGTAAATGGGAATATTTAAAATTTGTATTATGTAATGGTTGCACTGTAAATACTTTTTTACACGTGAGATTAATTTTTTGGATATTATCTGGAACAAGTCTTCATTGAGTTTTAGGGGGAGGGGGGTTATATGCCTTTCAATTATTTCCACGCTGTGCCCAAATAAAAAGGCTATTGTTTTTAGTTAACCGACAAACCAAATGAAAATAGCAACCCTAAAATTGATGCCTTTTTATCCTTAACACTGAAAGGTGAGGTATCTATATCAAATTCATATAACAGCTCGTTTTTTTTTAATAGAACAAAATTATTAGAAAATAGTATATCTATTAAATTAGTAAATGATTGATAAACATCATCATGGCAATCAATAACTTTATCATCATAAAGTAAAAAAGCATATGTTGACACTAAGGACAAATATAAACACATTGATTTATTTAGATAATCAAATTCTAATGATATGCAAACATCATAATTTAAATCGGTATTATCTTTAACTTTAAATTTAAATAAAGAATAAATATCATTTATTACCTCTTTATATTTTAGTGAATTATATGTTTCCATCACGAAATGGAAATCTGGTTTTTTTAAATCATGATATGCATTTAGAATATCACATAAGATCCTTTCTTTTTTTTGTTTATACATTAATGTCAAAGCTCTCTTCTTGCAGGATGTCCATGTGCTTCGCCTTTAAAGTCGACATGAACCCTGATTTTAGTTTTGGATCCTTTATTAGGGCCCGTTCCAACATGACTATCAGTTTCCAAATCGAGCTTACGCAGTTGATTTGGTATTGGATTTCCATATGCTAATGTATCACGTACTAATTTATCAACATCCGATTGACTATCAAATGCTGGTGTTGGTTTCTCTTTTATTATATTGAGGAGGCCTTGGAGTTGATGGTGCGCCTATCCGGCGGGGTGGTGGTGAT
Organism: Gilliamella sp. HK2; assembly: GCF_001690265.1. Classification (NCBI taxonomy): domain Bacteria; kingdom Pseudomonadati; phylum Pseudomonadota; class Gammaproteobacteria; order Orbales; family Orbaceae; genus Gilliamella; species Gilliamella sp. HK2. The sequence continues at coordinate 101,971 of NZ_LZGV01000094.1, read as the reverse complement.
GCGGTTGCCCAGTGGCTCGCACTCCATTGGTTAACGATTAGACAGTTACGTAACGTTAATATTCTGATATTTATTTTAATATGGCTATTAGTGGTAATAATTTATTATGCCCTTTTGGTTAGGAAAAGCTTAATTTTACAATTGTGCTAATAACTTTTATTGTTTTTTTAAACTACCGTATTTTATATAACCATAATGACTCTTTTTTTGTTTTAAAAAAATTAGAGGAAGTCAATATCATTCTTTTTTGCATATGAAAGTAATAGATCATAGGTAACCCTATCTCTAATTCGTTTTTTATTGTATTGTTCTTTGTCTTCAAACCATAAAAGATCACCTTTTTCATAGAAAAGCCATTTATCTTCTTTCATTGCTCTAACTAAGCGGACAGTTTTTCCAGAATCGATAAAACTCATCTCTACTAAGGGGTAAGCTCCAAGTAGTATCCTAAATGATAGATAGCTTGAATGGTTTGCTTCCGTTATACAATAAAGTAAGGAATCCCAACCATCAGATAAATTAGATACAAAGATTAGTTTATTATCATTCACACATGAATAATAAAAAGCGCCTACTGGTGGTAAAGCGCTGCCTTTTTGAACATTCAAATGTATTTCTTCAATTCGTTTTCTACTTTTTTGCGGTTCACACGACCAGTTTAATCCATTTTGAATAATGCTTTCAATCTCGGTGAGATTACTATTAACTATGGAAAACGCTAACACCTTATTAGTATCTTGAAAAGCCATTTAAAATATTTCCTAAATTATCAATTAATCAAAATGTATTTCTGGCATTAGGATCAAGTCTTGGAATTATATTTTTGATATCCAAAACTCCCCCTTTAATGTTGTATCCAATTAAATATTATAGTGTTTACCATCTAAATCAAATTGAATATCTGGCTTATTTTTACTAACTTCATTACCTTTTATATCTACTTGACGTTGATTTTTTCGGATGTTTTCAGCACTTTATTTTTTAGCATTCTAATTTAGTTTTTCTTTTTATATTCATCTAATTGATTAATTGCCACTTTGGCCGCATCTCTTATATCAATATTTTTAGATTGCAAAGATACTTGAAGTCCATTTCTTAATATTTCATCACTAAAAGCTGCGGCTATTTGTGTAACCCAATATCTAATACTGTCTGGTATTGTTATATCTTCAAGAACTTTTTGGATTTCTTTTTTTACATCAATATTACAGCATTGATAAAAGAAATCTTCTACCAACTGATATACGCCCCATCCATCACCTTCACCAAAAGATCTTAAAAATAACTCAATTGCTTTTCTATCTGGATTTTTAATAAAAAACTTTCGTACGTCATCATATTTGTTAATAATATCTTGAGTTAGATCTTTATCACAAGGCATGGGTTGATGTCTTAATAAGAAATTTAATGCGTCATCTTTAGTCATAGTTTTAATCATTCCAAGATTTTTGTTTTGCCTAATTATTTCACTTAATTGTCTGTTTATTACCTCACAACTATATTCAGCATTGTTTAATATTTTTTTAAGGTCACGAATATTTCATGTTAAATATTCTCGATTGTTTAATCTTGAAATAATAGGCTTTCTATAAGTCTAAGTTAATTCATGAAGATCTTTTCTTAAATCAATAGTTATTCCTTTTCTATGAGTTGTTGGGCTTATTGCATTTTGAACTACATGATGTGGAGTATGAGTTGGATTAAGTCCGCTTTTTATATTAGCTGCTCTAGATTTGCCATATGTTCCGATGTATAAATCTTGGACAGGTTTAGCTAATTTTGTGAATCAGAACCACATCCTGCGGATAATCCCCCCACGGATCAATCCAAGTCAACCCACTAAGCGCATAATGATACAGATTAAATCTAATCATATCAGACTGGGTAAATCTATCTAATTCGCTGTTTGCATCGGTAAGTTCTTCTAAACAACCGTTCAGGTTGGTGTGGATGTTCATTACCCTTTCGGGTTCATTGCCTCGTTTATCTATCCGCGCCAGTGACTTATGAATATGACGATTTTTATATTAATTAACTATTCGGATATTTATCTAAATAACCCCTACTTGAGGGGTATTTTGTAAAAAAAGAAATTTTATTTTTATCAATAAATTCAATATCAAAAATTCTAGAACAACTGTTTTCTAAACCAATATCATAAGAATATAATTTTTCTTCAATCTCATCCAAAAGGGATATCGCCATATCATTAATAATCAAATTACATTCATTAATAAAAAAAGTTACTGCTTTCGGAAAATGAGATTCAATAATCACGCCTTCATAATAATGATCAAACTTTTCAATTTTTTTGTATTCTATAAGAGCATATCTCTGTTTATCTCTAAATGAAACAATATAGTCTTTCACCATTACCCTTTACATCCTTTGAAAATGCCCAATAGTTTACTTTTATAGCTTCTATTTATCGAGGATTGAAATCAAATCCGTACTCATTCTATAAATTTTAGTAGCATCAGAAAGTGGTAAGCTCTTTTCTAGACGGCGGGCAGTCCCCCCACACAATCCACCCAAGTCAACTCATTTAAGCGCATACTGATACAGATTAATCACCCAGCAATCTAATCGGGTGTAGCTAGGTAAAGTAGCCTATATCCAGCTCATAGTACCTGAACGTATTGTAATGTAAGTCGGTTTTTCTGTCTAAATATTGTTCCTGATATCTGAGGTTTTGCTTTATTGATTGGTGTTCAATTTTCTGAACCCGTTTCCCCCATAACTGAAAGCTACATTCCCACTATATTTTACCGTTTTCGTCGGTCAACTCTTCCGGATAGCCATTCAGATATGAGGGGGGGTAAGACGCCATAGGCATCGTAGTTAAAGCCGAGTTTGCGTCAGGTAGCATCAATGCGGGTGTGCACCAGTCCGCAAGGGTCGCTCTGGTAGTGGATGCAGTGGACGCGGGGGTCGGTATAGGTCAGTAGCTGTTTAGCAGTATTAAATAATATATAACAAAATTTTTTATGTGATTATTGTACTTTGTACTAAGTATGGGATATTTACAATGTTTCACTCATTAGTGCACCATCAACATAGACGAGTGAGTTTTTAGTGGATCATATTCATCATCCTGCTAATTCTCCATCTTCATCTAATATGACTATTCCTGTCTGTTTTCTTAACCATGTAAATAAGGCCTTTAAATCTTTCTCAATACTTAGGGGATGAGCACTTATTTCAATAAAAATACGTTTATCTTCAAAAAAAAGCGAACATCAAACGGCCAATTTCCTTTATTAGAAATAGATTCTGTCCCTGATAAAAGATATGCGGAGTCATTTTTTTTAATATAAGTATTTAATGTTTTAATTTTATTTGCAATTTTATCTTTATGGTCTATATACCATTTTTCATCATTAAAAAATAATTGAAATTCTGCTGACATTATATTTTTTTATATCTCCATGATTTATGCCAGATAGACATAGCCGTAACGCTGGTTGCGATCTGTTTGTTCGTGCGTACTTAGCTCAGGCAGTGTTCGGCGTTGTTGTGCTGGATATGGCAGGTGGTTTTGATTACTTTAGTTTCGCTAACTAGAAATTATTTTTTATCCTTTTGTTGTGTCTCTTTTAAATAGAATTCTAAATATTTTTTAGGTCGTTCTTTGAATGCTCGGGTTTTGCCACATTCATAGGCTGCATTAAAATATTTATAAGCTTCATCATATTGGTCTAATTCATAATAAACCATGCCAAGATCAATATATGGGCCTGTATCAATATCAGAACTTGTCGCTGCCAGCTTAGAATGCGCCCAAATTTTGGCATTTTCATAGTCTTTTAAATTAAAATAAGTGGTATAAAAAGAGCCTGATAACCATAAACTGATCAATTCCCATTCTAATTTGGGTTCTGGTAGAAGCGCCCATGCTTTCTGATAATTTTGTAAAGCTGAAGAATAGTTTTTATTGACATTAAAAACGTTGCCGTCTTCTACAATAGATATGATATTTTGCTCTAAATCAGGATCTACATTCGAAAGTTCTTTCATACTTATCTCACTTTATTAAAATTATTAAAAATAGGCTGATTTTTCAGCTTGGCCAATAAAATATTCAGTTTTTATGTGGTTGCCCTCATTTTTTTTGTGACCGATTATGTGTAACGTATTCTAAGTCATAATTATTAGGCGCTCTTATAAAACCGCTAGTTGATTCTCGCCAAAATATTAGACAGTACTCGCTTCTATAAATATGTTATTAACGTAATACTGCTTTTTATATTGTTCAGGCGATATCTAACCATGAGTTAAATGTCAGCAAACTTGATTATAATCAGTTTCAATATATTCAAATAGCTTTTTATTGGCTGCTTCCTGTGTTTTGTCATCATGAATAATACGGTTTTTCACGTATGAAAAACTTTCGGTAATGGCATTATCCTAACAATTGCCTGCTCGGAGCATACTTTGGCTAAGTCCATGTTGTAACACTCACTGCTTAAAATTAGCACTGCAATATTTGGTTTTCTTGGTCACTGGTAATAATATCCCTTTAGGAAATCGACAACAAAATAAAGCATTTTTGAGCGAGTTACAAATTAAATACTTATTAATATACTTTATGTATTAGTCAGCACATCATAATAATAGGTTTGTAGCAAAAGGATTAATGTGATTATTTTTTATTATGCCACAAAATAAAAACTTGAATAAAATCAATGACTTTTCTGACTGATTTTTATCATGCTCAACTAACCTTTCTGTATGATACATCCTAGCCCTTGCCCCCTGATATCATGTACTAAGCTTGGTGCATCTAAACGGGCTTCATGTTGCCAATAAAGTGCTTTGATATTCTCAAATAGCTCATTTAATTTGGTTCATGCTTTAGCCAAACAGAATAACCTGATACGCTAACTTTTAACTGACGGCAGATTAGCGGTAATGGGTATGGTAACAGATGTTGCTTCATATATTGGTACTTCTATTGGTACCTCGCCGACTTGTGCACTAAATTTTTTGATACATAATGTGTTCTCCTATAATTGTTAGTTATATCATAAAGGTGACATTTGTCCGTTTTTTGGGCGAGGATCACATGATAGAAAACAATCATTAATGTTGGACAAATTGTTGAGAACTGTTCATTGATAATGACAATAGGTAACGACGATGCACCCGATTATTATCGTTGTGAAAGCAGTGATGGTTCAACATATCGAAAAGATAGGGCTGGTAATATTATAAAATAAGGTCGATGTACATGAGTATTTTAGTCTGTATGAGTTATTATTTTTTATCTATTATTGGATTTTTTATTCGGTATTATTTTTCGGGATATATTGCAACGGTCTATACTAATGATAAAACGTTAAATCGTAAACGACATTGGGCTCTTTTAATTCTTATTTTGTATATTTATTTCATCGATTTTCTCGTTCGACCGAAACGCTATAAAAAAAGAAAAAAATGGAACTAATATTATAATTATTTTACAAAATAACAAAAAATTATATTAAATCGATTCGCGATTAAAAGTATTCCGTTAAAGTTTAGTCTTTTTAATTAAAGATATTATTGTTTATAAATTGAATGTTTATTTTAAGTTATATCTCTCTATGTTATGCTAGCGTTAATATTTGAGCACAGGATATTCCTTTATGATAAAAGATCCCTTTTATGCCCGCGAAGCCGAAAAGTACGATTCCCCCATTGCCAGCCGTGAACTTATTTTAGATTACCTTAAACAAGAAGCGAAACCCGCAAGTCTAGAAAAAATTGCCCAAGCGGTAGCAATTAAAAACGAAGAACAAAAAATAGCGTTACATCGTCGCTTACGAGCAATGGAGCGTGACGGTCAAGTGGTATTTACTCGACGTAAATGTTATGCGCTGCCTGAAAAATTAGATATGGTCAAAGGTAGCGTGATTGCACACCGTGATGGTTTTGGTTTTTTACGAGTAGAAGGCAACCCTGAAGACTATTTTTTATCACCAGAACAGATGAAAAAAGTGTTACAAGGCGATGTGATTTTAGCACAGCCAATGGGAACACAATATCGTGGTAAAATGGAAGCTCGTGTAGTGCGGATTTTAGAGCCACGCAATAATCAAATTGTCGGGCGATATTTTATCGAACAAGGTGTGGGCTTTGTTGTTCCTGATGACAGCCGTTTAAACTTCGATATTTTAATTGCAGGTAAACCCAATCGTACTGTTCGAATGGGAACCGTGGTTGTCGTTGAGTTACAAAAGCGTCCAGAACGCCATCAAAAAGCTGTTGGTATCATAAAAGAAGTGCTTGGTGAAATAATGGGTACCAATTTAGCTATTGATATTGCCTTGCGTAATCACGAAATTCCTTACGAACTACCTAAAACAGTCGAAAAAGAGGTAAGTAAATTTACTGAACACGTACCAGAAAGCGCTAAAAAAGGGCGAAAGGATTTGCGCCAATTGCCTTTAGTTACTATTGATGGCGAAGATGCACGTGATTTTGATGATGCCGTTTATTGTCAAAAAAATCGTGGTGGTGGCTATCGTTTGTGGGTTGCTATTGCCGATGTCAGTTATTATGTCAGATTAGGCAAAGCGTTGGATAAAGAGGCCTGCTTGCGTGGTACATCGGTTTATTTTCCATCACGAGTTGTACCTATGTTGCCAGAACAGCTATCAAATGGGCTGTGTTCGTTAAATCCACAAGTTGATCGTTTATGTTTAGTTTGCGAAATGACCGTATCAAATAAAGGGCGTTTAACAGGGTATGAGTTTTACGAAGCCGTGATGAATTCACATGCTCGATTAACTTATACTAAAGTGGCTAAAATTTTAGACGGTGATGAGCAATTGCGTGAGCATTACCACGAATTGGTACCGCATCTTGAGAACCTTTATGGCTTATATCAGGTGCTTGATAAAGCCCGTATCACTCGCGGTGCGATAGGTTTTGAGTCTGAAGAGCCGAAATTTGTTTTTAACGCCGATAAGCGCATCGAAAGTATCGAAATTGCTCAGCGAAATGTAGCACATAAAATCATTGAAGAGTGTATGATTTTAGCTAATGTTTCGGCAGCAAAACTGGTGATTAATGCTCAAGTACCTTCATTATTTCGAGTGCATGACAGACCAGATGAAGACAGAATAAATAACTTGCGTAGCATTCTAAGTGAACTTGGATTATCACTTGGTGGCGGGGTTAGCCCAAAACCTAAAGATATTGCCGAATTAATGGCGATAGTTGAAACTCGCCCAGATCATGACATGTTGCAAACGGTAATTTTACGCTCTATGAAGCAAGCTATTTATGATCCAGAAAACCGTGGTCATTTTGGTTTAGCACTTGAAGAATATGCACATTTTACCTCGCCAATTCGTCGTTATCCTGATTTATTATTACACCGAACGATTAAATGGATTTTAGCTGACAAACAGCATAAAACCAGTAAAACTGGCGGGTATTGTTATACCACAAATGAAATGCTCTATTTCGGTGAACATTGTTCAATGACTGAACGTCGTGCTGACGAAGCGGTGCGTGATGTGGTCGATTGGCTTAAATGTGATTATATGCAAGATCATGTTGGCGAAGTATTTAATGGTACCATTTCAAGTGTCGTTAATTTTGGTTTCTTTGTTCGATTAGATGAATTGTTCATTGACGGCTTAGTGCATGTTTCGTCGTTAGAAAACGACTATTATCTTTTTGATGCTGCACATAATCGCTTAATTGGCGAAAATACCCGTTTTGCTTATCGATTAGGCGATAAAGTGCAAGTTAAAGTCGATAATGTTAATCCTGAAGAACGTAAAATTGATTTTTCTTTAGTTGGCAGTAATAATAAGCCAAAACGCCAAGGCAAGACTGCCAAGGATAAATCAAAACAAGTAAAAACCGATCAGAAAGTTGATTTGCCTGTTAAACGAAAAAGCAAAAAATCAACCAATAAAAATAGTGCAAAACCGCTTACTAAAAAAGTTAAAGATAAAAGCAAAAGTAAAAGCAAAAAACGAAGTAAACCAAAATCAAGTAATAAAACAAAATCAGTTAATAAAATAAAAGAGTAGAACATAAATGAGTGAAACAGTTTACGGCTTGCACGCAATTGAAGCATTATTAGCTCGCTCGCCAGAAAGAATTATTGAAGTATTTATTATTAAAGGCCGAGAAGACAAACGTCTTATCGCTATTGTACGTCAATTAGAGCAACTAGGTTTGCCTGTTAAAGTTGCTCAACGTCAATGGTTAGATGAAAAAGCGAAAAATGGAGTACATCAAGGTATTTTGGCTATGGTTAAGCCTAATCGAGGTTATCAAGAAAATGATATTCCTCTACTTATGGAACGGCAGCCAAATCCTGTTATTTTAATTTTAGATGGCGTAACCGATCCACATAATTTAGGTGCTTGCATTCGAACGGCTGATGCAGCGGGTGTGGATTTTATTATTGTTCCTAAAGATCGCTCAGCACCACTCAACTCAACAGCCCAAAAAGTGGCGTGTGGCGCGGCAGAAAGTGTACCTGTGGTTAGAGTGACCAATTTGGCACGCACCATGCGAATGTTGCAAGACGAATATCAAGTTTGGATTGTTGGGACAGCTGGTGAAGCTAATAAAACACTTTATCAAACAAATTTTTATAAAACATCAAAAACAGTTTCACTTGCGTTAGTTATGGGAGCTGAAGGTGAAGGTATGCGCCGTTTAACTAAAGAACACTGTGATGAATTAGTTAGCATTCCAATGGCGGGGATTGTCTCATCACTCAATGTCTCTGTTGCAACGGGGGTTTGTTTATTTGAAATTGTTCGCCAAAAAATAGATACCAAAATGTAAACTGAATAGCCTTAACTATAGTAGTTCAAATTTAATCAGACAAGCGCTAATAATTCATTAGCTTCGATTTTAGCAAATTGAGGGTTAACGAATAAAATAAATACTATAGTTAATGGCGTTGATAAAAACTAACAGTTAGTGCAATGTAAATTATAGTGCAATGTAAATTATTTCAATTAAAACATTAAGTAATGCTACATACCTAAAACCTCTTTTTAAAACACATATAATATTCCAGCTTATTCAATGGCTTTATTATCTCTTGTCAAAGTGATAATAAGAGATAAGTTTGAAACAAGCCGAAAACTGTATTTTAAAGGTAATTAAGTATATAATGTTGCACAAACTTAACTAATCTCTATCAAAATATATTTTTATGAAACCTTCAATTATCAATAAGTTAGAAACACTACAAGAGCGTTATGAAGAGGTTCAAGCATTATTATCTGATCCTTCAGTTATAGCAGATCAAAATCGCTTTCGTACGCTATCTAAAGAATACTCACAATTAACTGCGGTGGTTAAGTGTTTTTCCGATTGGCAGCAAACCCAAGAAGATATCGAAACGGCTAAAATGATGTTATCAGATCCTGAAATGAGCGAAATGGCACAAGAGGAATTAAACGAAGCACTAAGCCAAGTTGAAGAGCAAGAAAAGCAATTACAAGTGTTATTATTACCTAAAGATCCTAATGACGATTATAACTGTTTTGTTGAAGTTAGAGCGGGAACAGGTGGCGATGAAGCCGCTATTTTTGCCGGTGACTTAGCCCGAATGTATACACGATATGCCGAATCACGCAATTGGCGCGTTGAAATTATGAGTGCGAGTGATGGTGAGCACGGTGGTTATAAAGAAGTCATTATGTTAGTCAGTGGTGACGGGGTTTATGGCAATTTGAAATTTGAATCAGGTGGTCACCGAGTTCAGCGCGTGCCAGAAACTGAATCACAAGGGCGCATTCATACTTCGGCTTGTACTGTTGCTGTTTTACCAGAAGTTCCCGAGGCTGAAATGCCAGAAATCAACCCTGCTGATTTAAAAATTGATACCTATCGTTCATCTGGGGCTGGTGGTCAGCATGTTAACACGACGGATTCAGCGATTCGTATTACGCACCTTCCAACGGGTATTGTTGTTGAATGTCAAGATGAGCGCTCACAGCATAAAAATAGAGCTAAAGCAATGTCTGTATTGGCTGCACGAATTCAAGATGCCGAACTGCGCAAACGCCAACAAGAAGAAGCCTCAACAAGGCGTAATCTATTAGGCTCGGGTGATCGTTCTGACAGAATTAGAACATACAATTATCCTCAAGGACGTGTTACGGATCATCGTATTAACCTAACACTTTACCGATTGGATGAAGTCATGGCAGGAAAATTAGAGATGCTAATCGATCCAATTGTACAGGAATATCAAGCAGATCAACTAGCCGCTTTATCGGAACAAGATGAATGACCTATTTACAATGGCTTAAAAGTGCATCTCAAACTTTAACTGATAGTGAAAGCCCAAAGCGTGATGCTGAAATTTTGCTAAGTTTTGTTACGCACAAAACACGCACATTTTTAATGGCATTTAGTGAAACATTGCTCACTGATGATGAGCTGATTGCTTTATCTGAATGTTTACAACGTAGGCAAAATGGTGAGCCTATTGCTTATATTACTGGCGAAAAAGAATTTTGGTCTTTAAAGTTTAATGTCTCTAACGCTACATTAATCCCTAGACCGGATACTGAAAAATTAGTTGAATTAGGTTTAGAGTATCTACCTAAAGTGCCATGCGAAGTGTTGGATCTCGGTACGGGTACTGGTGCAATCGTTATCGCCATGGCAACTGAGCGTCAAGACTGTTTATTTACCGCAATTGAAAAAAATAAAGATGCGTTGATTTTAGCGCAACAAAATGCAACCCAAATAGGGGTCAACAATGTTTATTTTTTACAAGGTGACTGGTATAAACCAATAAAAAATCGCAAATTTTCAATGATTATCAGTAATCCACCTTATATTGAACCAACAGATATTCATCTAGCACAAGGCGATGTTCGTTACGAGCCAAGAAGTGCATTAGTTTCAGAAGATGACGGTTTAGCCGATATTAAACTCATTGTTTATGGCGCAACTAAACATTTAAATCAATATGGCTGGTTACTGATAGAACATGGTTGGAAACAGGGTGAGGCAGTACAAACTATTTTTAAACAACACGGATTTCAATTAGTCGAAACCTTTGCTGATTATAGCGGTAATGATAGAGTTACCCTTGGTCGCTGGTTTAAACCCTAACTAGGAATATGTTATGATGCAACAAAAAAAAGTAAATGTTGGTGATATTACTGTCGCCAATGACCTACCATTTGTATTATTTGGTGGTATGAATGTGCTCGAATCTCGTGATTTAGCAATGAAAATCTGTGAACATTATGTTTCTATCACCAATAAACTAAATATCCCTTATATTTTTAAAGCTTCATTTGATAAAGCTAATCGCTCTTCTGTCCATTCATATCGTGGGCCAGGTTTAGAAGAAGGGCTTAAAATTTTCCAAGAACTTAAACAACAATTTGGCGTTAAAATTATTACTGATGTACATACCGAAGCACAATGCCAACCAGTCGCTGATGTAGTTGATGTTATTCAATTACCCGCTTTTTTAGCAAGACAAACTGATCTTGTTGTTGCAATGGCTAAAACTGGTGCGGTAATTAATGTTAAAAAGCCACAATTTGTCAGCCCAGGTCAAATGGGTAATATTGTTGAAAAGTTTGAAGAAGCTGGTAATAGCCAAGTAATTCTTTGTGATCGTGGTAGTTGTTTTGGTTATGACAACTTAGTGGTTGATATGCTTGGTTTTAACATTATGAAAAAAGCAAGCAAAGGGTCTCCTGTTATTTTTGATGTTACTCATGCTCTACAATGCCGTGATCCAATGGGCGCAGCATCAGGTGGGCGTCGAGGTCAAGTAACCGAGCTTGCGCGTTCAGGTATGGCAGTTGGCATTGCTGGGCTATTTTTAGAATCACACCCAGATCCAAGCCATGCAAAATGCGATGGTCCATCTGCATTACCATTAGCAAAACTTGAGCCTTTCTTAAAGCAAATGAAAGCCATTGATGAGTTAGTCAAAAGTTTTGAAGAAATTGATACTGAAAATTAAGTTAAGATGATTTTTCAATAACTTATAATCAATAGTATTGATTGTGAATTAAATTTTATTTTTTTATGTAGTAAAAAGAGAAATTTTAGTAGTTTCTCTTTTTTTATTTCATCCTTTTTCTTCTCTACGCCTACGCCATTTATCACTTTAACCACCATTTTTTATAATCTAAAATTTATATCATTATTTGTCATTTGTTAAAACGATGTGCTTTGTTTTTATTTTTTAGAATAAAAAAAGTTGTGATTTTTCTCTAAAAATTCACATTAAAAATGTATTTTTTGGTGATTTTGATCACGATTTTAGATTGTTTAATTTGCTAGATAAAATATGTTTATGCATTATAAAAACGCATATTCACAAACAAGTTATCAATTGAATGAATTAGATCTTGATGAATTTAATTGTTAATTAAACAGAATAATTATAGGAATAACATATGAGTATCTATAATGCACAAATAATACCATGTCGATTTAATTTTTTAACTAAACTAATTTTATCCTTATCTGTTTTAACAAGTACAATTCCCGTTTATGCATCTAATGTTAATCAATTTATTGATGATTCTTCATTAACAGGTAATGTCTTTTTTTGGAATCGAGATCGAGAACGTAAAGATATTGATGAGCATAAGTACGAGAAAAATTTAAGACACACCTCATTTAACGCTAATTTAGATTTTAGATCAGGTTATATCGCAGATAAGTTTGCTATTGAACTTGGCGGTTATGGCGCATGGGAAGTGAGTAATGGTGGAAATGGGCATCCCAATGAAATAGGATTTAGTGGGGCTAATACTCGTTGGGACGAAAATTGGAAAAAAGATGTTAGTGGGCTGAGCTTTTATAAAGCACAGGCAAATTTTAAAATCGATGAGTTATTCTGGATAAAAACGGGCTATATTCAACCTTCTGGGCAAACTTTGCTGGCTCCTCATTGGAGCTTATTACCAGGTACTTATCGTGGGTTTGAACTTGGCTCAACAATTGATTTTGATACTTCTGGCGTGTTATCCATGTCGTATATGTGGGCTGATAAATATAAAGCACCATGGTATAAAAAGCTTTATGAGTTTCGTCAGTGGGGAGCAGGTAAAAAAATTGACTTTTTGCATTCTGCGGGTTTGAAGTACGATTTTAAAAATGATTTAGTATTAGAAAGCGCATTTGGGCAGGCACAAAATTATATGAACCAATTTTTTGGCAAAGCTTCTTATAAAACAAATCTACTGGATAATCCTCTCACTCTTAGCTATCAATTTTATGGTGCCAAAGATCAATCACATAAAGGCAAAGATGTTTACGATGGTTTAGCGTGGTTACAAGCAGCCACATTGGGTTATCAAGTAGGGCCAGTTAATTTTCGACTTGAAGGTGTAACAGTTAAAGCTGAAGGCGAACAAGGCTTTTTTTTACAACGTATGACACCTGATTATGCCTCATCAAATGGTCGTTTAGATATATGGTGGAATTCTCGTTCAGATTTTAATGCTAATGGCGAAAAGGCCGTATTTGCCGAAGTCACTTATGATTTAAGTGATGTATCTAATTATTTCGCCGGTTGGAAAACGGGTGCTTCTTATGCTTATGGTTGGGATGCAAAGCCAAATTCTACAGCAAAAAATCAAAAACAACGCTTAATTGAATCTGCTTATAATTTTGATTTAAGTTATAGCATACAAAATGGTTTAGCAAAAGATACTTCATTCCAACTACATTATACCAAATATAATAATCACTCAAATAGTATACCAAGCTGGGGAGGAGGATACGGCAATATCTTCCAAGATGAGCGTGATATCAAGTTTATTGTGACTATTCCATTCACTGTATTTAATGCTAAACAAAAATAGGTAAAATTTTATGAAAAAGATTAAAACAGCAATATTAGCCACTTCAATCGCCTCTTTGTTAAATGTTTGTGCCGTTCAAGCTGTTTCAGCTTCTCAACAAATTGTTGATGTGATGAGTTCACAACTCAATGTTCAATATCAGGTAATCGATAATCAAGCAGGGGCACATGGTATAAATTGCTCGGCTTTAGGTGCCGATTGGGCTGCTTGTAACAAAATGATGATTTCACTAAAGAATAATGGCCCAGAAATTAAAGATAAAGATTGGGCTATTTACTTTAATAATATTCGCATGATTTTAGCAATAAACAATGATCAGTTCAAAATTACTCATATTACAGGCGATCTTCATAAAATTGAACCAACAGAAAAATTTACATCGATTCCTGCTAATTCCACGATTAATATTCCCATTATTGGCGAATATTGGGTTGTGAGTGAAAGCGATGCAATGCCTCGTTGGTATGTGACATCAAGTAATGCTAAACCCAAAATAATTGCTAATACAAATACAGATTCCGATGACTTATCGGCATTTGTAGCTCCAATTACACAGCAGTGGAAAAGGACCGCCGACGATCACAATACAATAATGAATCCAGTTAACCGTTTTCAATATAACTCGGATATTAAAACATTATCGGCTGAATCGCTACGTGGGCAAATTTTACCAACACCAACTAAAATCACATTAAATAAACAAGATATATCTATTGGTCAGCAGGGCGTTAATTTAATTCTTGATGGTTTAAATCAAGACAGTCTAGCCATTTTAAAGGCAGAATTTAACGCACTAAATATTCCCGTAACGGAAAATGGATACAAGATAAAAGCAATCATTGATCCTAAACAATTCAAGCAAGGGCAATTAGAAGCGTATCAATTAGATATTAAAAATGATGAAACGCTAATATCAGCTTATGACCAAAGAGGGATATTTTATGCTGTGCAATCTATTTTATCGTTGATTCCTGTAAACGATATCAAAACCATTCCATCACTTAATGCTTTTGATTCGCCACGGTTTGCCTATCGAGGCATTATGCTCGATATTGGTCGTAATTTTAAAACTAAAGAATCAATCATGCGCTTATTAGATCAAATGGCAAAATATAAAATGAATAAATTTCATTTTCATTTAAGTGATGATGAGGGATGGCGTATTGAAATTCCTGGATTACCCGAGCTAACTGAAATCGGCAGTAAACGTTGTCATGATCTTAATGAACAGCAATGTTTATTGCCACAACTCGGTTCCGGTCCTGAAAGCAATACCACGGGATCTGGTTTTTTAAGCCGTCAAGATTATATTGATATTGTTAAATATGCTAAAGCTCGTTTTATCGAGGTTATACCAGAAATTGACATGCCAGCTCATGCACGGGCTGCCATTGTGTCTATGGAGGCACGTTATAAACGTTTAATGGCAGAAGGAAAAGAAGCACAAGCCAATGAGTTTCGACTAGTTGATCCAACCGATACGTCAAATACCACCACAGTACAATTTTATAACCGTTTAAGCTATTTAAATCCTTGTCTTGATTCATCGAAACGTTTCGTAAATAAAATTATTGATGAGATCGCAAAAATGCATGTTGAGGCCGATCAACCGCTTAGTACTTGGCATTTTGGTGGCGATGAAGCAAAAAATATTCGCTTAGGCGCTGGGTATCAAGATATAAAAGCCAAAGATAAAACGGAGGCTAAAGGCACAATAGATCAAAGTCAAGAAGATTACCCTTGGGCTAAATCACAAGCTTGCCAAACAATGGTAAATAATGGCATTGTTAACGATATTGAACACCTTCCTAGTTATTTTGCTCAAGAAGTTAGCTCAATAATAAAAAATCATGGTATAAACCATATGCAAGCTTGGCAAGATGGCATGAAGCACGCGACTAATGCAAAATCGTTTGCAGTAGATAAAGTTACGGTCAATTTTTGGGATACATTATATTGGGGGGGCTTTGACTCTGTGAACGAGTGGGCAAATAAAGGCTATCAAGTCATAATATCTAACCCTGATTATGTTTATTTAGATATGCCTTATGAAGTCAACCCAAAAGAAAGTGGTTATTATTGGGCTACGCGTTTTAATGATGAAAGAAAGATGTTTAGCTTTGCGCCAAATAATTTACCACAAAATGCAGAAACATCTGTTGATCGCGATGGTAACCCATTTACAGCTAAAGGTACAATGAATTGGTCTGGTGCTTATGGGCTATCTGCTCAGATTTGGACTGAAGATATTCGTACCGATAAAAAAATGGAATACATGGCTTTTCCCCGTTTGTTAGCCGTAGCTGAACGAGCTTGGCATCAAGCTGATTGGGAAATTGACTACCAAAAAGATCGTGAATTTTCTCAAACAACCACGCATTATGTTAATCAACAAAAATTACTGAATGATTGGACTCGATTTGCAAATTTAGTTGGGCAACGCGAGTTGCAAAAACTTGATTTAGCCAATATCAATTATCGCTTGCCTATACCGGGTGCTAAAATTGAAAATAATAAATTAATAGCAAATATTGTTTTTCCTGGCTTAACTATTGAATATTCAACCAACCAAGGAAAACAATGGCACCGTTATAATGAGCCAGTTAATATTAAAAAGGGTGAAACCGTTTCTGTGCGAAGTGTATCGCCAAATCAAAAAAGAACGAGTCGTATAGAGGAAGTAAAATAAGTTATGCTAATCTAATCAACTACTGTTATCCGTTGTTTGATGGATAACAGTAGGTATTTAAAAAGATATGGATAATGTTTAGTGCACGGTTTCCATCAACTCAGCATCATCAAAATCGTCATCGCTGCCATCTTCAAAATACGTGCCCCAGCCATCATAATTGACGCCAAACTGGGCGGTAAGGTTGATTATTTCAGCAATTTGCGCATTGATTAATTCAGCATTAAGCGGGCTTTCGGCAATAATATCAAAACCAATAACAACGTTGCCTGCATCATCTACATCTTCATCAGGATCGGTTGCCTCATAACCCAATTTATAGGCTTCTACTGCTACTTTTTCTAATTTATCAAAATCTTGCGATGAAACATGGTGTTCAATAATATAAAGCGCATGAGGATCGCTACCATCTTCTAATAGTTCTTCAATAATAGCGTTAGTATCTTGCTGAGCAAGAATAATTTGATCTTTCATAATATACCTTTTCGTGGTCATGCAATTTGTGTGGTATATTACACGTTTCAAAATAATTTTCGAGAAAAAAGTGATTGTTGATTTACATTCTCATACCACTGCATCAGATGGTGTTTTAACGCCAAGCCAACTTATCAAAAGAGCGGTGGATAATCAAATCGCTCTTTTGGCTATTACTGATCATGATACCGTTAAAGGTTTACCTGAAGCGCAAAAAGTGATTGCTAATGAAAATTTACCCGTTAAATTAGTGTGTGGCGTTGAAATATCAACAGCGTGGAAAAACAGCGAAATTCATATTGTAGGGTTGAATATTGATATTGAAAATCCACAGTTATTGGCATTACTATCTTCACAAGAACAAGGACGCATTAATCGAGCGTTAGCTATAAGTGATAAACTAGCTAAAGTCAGTATAGAAAATGCTTATCAACAAGCACAACATTTTGCTAAAGGTGATATTGTTTCACGTGCCCATTTTGCAAGATTTTTAGTCGCTAACGGTTATGTTAAGGATATCAAAAGGGCATTTAAAAAGTATTTGGGCAAAGGAGGGTATGCTTATGTGCCAGCAACATGGTGCTGCATTGCTGATGCGGTTAATGCTATTCAAGCCGCAGGCGGACAAGCGGTACTTGCTCACCCAAGTCGTTACGATCTAACCTTAACTAAATTGAAGCTATTAGTCAGTGAGTTTAAAGTTTGTGGTGGTGTGGCAATTGAAGTTTCGCAAAGCCGGCAAACGCAAGATGATTTAACTCGATTAGCTAAATTAGCCAATGAATTTGACCTGTTGGCATCGCAAGGATCGGATTTTCATGGCGTTGATACCTATTTAGATTTAGGTAAAACAACACCATTGCCTGGTAGCGTTACACCAATTTGGCATAATTGGTAACGCTAATAATAATGGGTTAAAAAGGTTTGATATTTACGTTCCATCAAATACTTGATGGTATCATCTTCAACATTAAAATTATATTGATATAGAACAATTATGAGCCAAACTTTTTATATTCACCCTGATAACCCCCAAAAACGACTATTAGAGCAAGTTGTTAATATATTAAATGATGGCGGCGTTATCGCTTTTCCAACTGATTCGGGTTATTCACTAGGGTGCTTGCTTGATAATAAACAAGGTGTTGATCGTATTTGTCAAATTCGCCAGCTTGATAAGCGTCATCATTTTACGTTAATGTGCAGTGACCTTTCTGAACTGTCTTGTTATGCTTATGTGGATAATACCACTTTTCGGTTATTAAAAAATAATACACCAGGAAAATATGTCTTTATTTTACAAGCTAGCAAAGAAGTACCACGTCGATTATTGAATGAAAAGCGTAAAACAATAGGATTACGAATTCCAGATGATAAAATTGATTTAGCACTACTTGAATTATTAGGGCAGCCATTAATGACCACCACGCTGATTTTACCTAATGATGATCAGGCACAATCAGATCCCGACGAGATAGAAGATAAAATAGGCCATCAGCTCGATGCAATTGTACATGGCGGTTATATTAGCCAACAACCAACCAGTGTAATTGACTTAACTAATGACTATCCCGAAATTATACGTAAAGGAAGTGGTGACACTAAACCATTTGAATAAGCAACCATTTTTTATTGTCGATATTTCGACAATAGTATAAATAGATAAAATGATACCTGAGAAGGTAACAGTGAGGATAATATGAAACATAGCAGATCTACATTTTCACAAGTTAGTAAAAAAAACAATAAAATCAATGAAAAAGATAATCAATCCAATAAAAAAACGAAAGCGTTTTGCCCAGCAAGCGTAGCTCGTAAAAATTTGCCACCTGATAATACTGAAAAACTACAAAAGGTATTAGCTAATTTAGGAAATGGATCGCGCCGTGAAATTGAGGCAATGATTGCAGCAGGTAAAATCAGTGTGGATGGTAAAATTGCTACGTTAGGCGATCGCGTTGATGTTAATGCTAATCCTAAAATACGTATTAATGGGCATCTGGTTCAGCTTAGAAGTAAAGAAAAAGAGGTTTGCCGAGTCCTTGCTTATTATAAACCAGAAGGTGAAATTTGTTCTCGTAACGATCCGCAGGGGCGAGCAACGGTTTTTGAACGGTTACCTCGCTTAAAAAATGCTCGCTGGATTAATATTGGTAGACTTGATATCAATACTTCTGGCTTACTATTATTTACCACTGATGGTGAACTGGCTAATCGCTTAATGCATCCACGGCATGAAATTGAGCGTGAGTATGCTGTTCGCGTATTTGGTAATGTGACTGATCAACAGATTAACCAACTTCGTAAAGGGGTACAACTCGAAGATGGCCCTGCTTCATTTCAATCAATTAAAGCACAAGGTGGTGATGGACTTAACCAATGGTTTAATGTGGTTATCACTGAAGGTCGCAATCGAGAAGTTCGCAGAATGTGGGAAGCTATTGAAGTACAAGTTAGCCGATTGCTGCGTATTCGTTATGGCAATATCACTTTACCTAAAGGGCTGTCACGTGGAACGTGGATGGAATTAGGCATAGACTCTGTGAATTATCTACGTGAACTTGTTGGATTACCGCCAGAAGCCAAAAGCTTTACAACAGGATCATCGTCAGACAAACGTATAATAAGACCTAAGCGGGCTAAATTGACCAATTTGTCTAGAGCATCCTACGCGCCTCGCCAAGCGACAGCTAAAAAGCCAACTAGAAAATAACATGTTATAACTCTCAATAAAGTTAATTTTATTGAGAGTATTGTCTGATCACTTTATCTTACCTTTTATATTCTCTAAAAATAAGTATATTGATATTTTTTGAATAGAGACTATTTTTGTTCGCTTTTTTAGCAAAAATGGTTAATAAATTGTTTAAAATTTTCTATACACTAATTTGCACTAATTAATCGCAGATCAATTAGTTAAAAATAATAAAATGATTTTACCTGCAATGAATTGATAATTTAATTAAATCTATTTAAAGGAAATATTATGCGGATAGCCATAACAATTTTTTTTCTTTTTCTTTTTCTTTTATCTGCTTGTCATGCTCGAACGGCTGATCAAGCATATAAAGAAGGAAAGTATTTGGAAAGTATCAGTTTATTAACTGCCAGTATTGATGAAAAAGGTCAAGCAAAATTTGATAAAGGTAGAGCTGAAAAGTTACGCACTATAGTAAGTAATGTTATGGCTCATTATGAGGCGGATTTGGCTCACACAGCAAATACAGATTATCAACATCGTATTAACGCTTATCAAAGTTTACTTAAAATGAAAATGATGTTGAGCGATCGTTTTTATAGCCAAACTGTCAGCTTTTTTAATGATAAATACGATATCAAAAAGTTAGAAGAAACAATTGCTAAACAATATTATGATTATGGTAACTCTATAACTGGAACCGACAGCGAAAGTTACAGAAAAAGAGCTGATTTATATCAAAAAGGATTTGAGCAATATAACTATAAAAATATTGAAAACTTATATAAAAATGCAAAAACAAAATATATGCAACTTGCAGCTAAAGATTATTATAATCAAGGCAAAATGTTAGAGCAGCAAGGTAACTATAAAGCTGCAGCAGAGGCATTTAATAATGCTTCAGAGGTATACCAACCACTTGGGAAATACAAAGATAGTGGCAAGCTTGCTGTCGATAATGATCGAAAACATTGTGCACAAGAAGCAGAAAAATATTACCAACAGGCACAACAACTCGCAAATACCGCAACGCACCGTTACGAATTTCGCGAAGTAGCCAAATACTATGCCTGGGCCGCTTCAGCTTACAGACAATACGGAGCTTATCGTGATGCAACTTTTCAATCTGACAAATATACTAACAAAGGAATAGTTAGAATTTATTATAATTCTACAGAATTACGCTCTTATGTAAGAGATATTTTGCGTAAAGATTTTATTCAATTTGTTATTTACAATCCGAGTGAAGCTGATGTTATCATGCGTATAAAAAGTAATGTTGAATTTTCAGACCTTGGACAATCAGTTAACAATCAAACTAAAACTGAAAAAGTATTTGATAAATTTATTGAAATGGTTGACGATAACGGTAATAAAAATCAAGTCAAAACCTACAAAGATCAGCAATATAATTTACAAACGGTGACCCACAGCAATAAATTAACATTGACTACTGAAATTGAAGCTCATGGTGCGTATAGTTACAGCCGATCTTTTAATATTGAGCAGACATCTGCAAAATATGATTATATTTATTCTGGTAACGTGCCATCAAATTTACATAATTACAGTGAAGGCACTTTACAAAGTAGAGAAAGATTGCTTGAACTAGCTCAAAAACAACAATTAAACGAAGTAAAATTAAGGCTAGAAGACATTATTAGGGATCTTTCATATCTATAGTTAACGCAGAGTGTATTTCAAAGTATGGCAAAAAGTAGAGTGATCTACTTTTTGCCATACTCGATGAACAACATAATGGTTAAAATAGCAAATTAAAAATAATATTTTACAATATTATTTGATATTCTTTGGATTTTTAATTGAATTACTCAAGCCCAAGCACCATTCGCCCATTTTTTGTTGCCACATTAATCACATTATCTAAATCAGTATAGCGACATCCTGTTACTAACAGCTTAAGCTCTTCCCACATATTTCCCGTTGAAAATGGCAACATATAATCGCTCACATTATCGGTACCAATAGCAACAGGGATCCCCGCTGTTGCAAGTTCATCCACGGGCGTTAATGAGTTACGAGTAGGGCCTTGTTCTTCACGGCGAGGGCTATCAATCCAAGCAAAAGGACAAGCAATCACCATCATTTTTGCTTCTTTCATTTTTTTGTAGAGCTTTTGGCGGTATTCTAAACTATGAGCTGTAATCGAAATACTATGAATGGCAACAACTCTCCCATGCATGCCATGCTCAAGAGTTTTATCGGTAAGTTGCTCGGTTTCTATTTCATCTTGTGAATTAAACTGATCAACATGCACATGCACCATTTTGCCGAGTGATTTGCCTGTTTGCATTAACACATCAAGATGCTTAAGTCCCATATCTTTGCCATGATCACGCTCATCACGGCGAGGTAAACCACCAATAATATCAACTAAATCAGCGCCTTTATCAAACCAATAACGAGCATTTTTATCAATAACGCCTTTTAAAGTTTGATTGACTAGTTTTATAATGATGTCATTTTTATAAGTTTCTCGTGCTCTTAAAGCGCCTTTAATTGCTCGTTCTTCCGCAATCGGATCGATATCAACAAAAGATCCCATCGCACTCACACCTTGCTCAATCATTCGTTCAACAGCCATACTAAAATGACGATAGTAATCATCTTCGCTCATTGCTGCTTTCACTTTATCAAGGGTGTCCCATTTTTCAATCAAAGTCTGCTTTTGATAAACATCAAAGCTATCAACCGAGATGGTAAAAGCTCGATCAGCATGCATATGAGCATTAACCCATCCGCCATTTTGCTTAATTTTATTCATTAAATAGGCTTTTAAACTTTGGTCTCTTGTGGTTAACAACATTTTTTTATGCTCAATCATAATTAGCCTCTATAATTCAATTGTTTTAAATAGGAGTGAAATAATTGTATGGAATAGGTAAAAAAAATCCCCCAAAAAGGAGGATAAAATGTAATACCAATAAATTGAGTGATTAAAATGATTGATTTACTAATGCTCATTACACTCACGCCTTATTAATTAAAAATTGCAGAAATTCTAATCAAAATAAACGTAATAGCAAGCACTATCATTTATAAAATATCTAAATAAATGAAAATGTTATAGTATTATTTTTTAGATTATTTACTTGCAAAGTGAAATTTTAACCACACTAATAACCAGTAAGGGTTAAGCATAAAATTCTAACTAATTATTTAATAATGATAATTTATTGTCAAAAAAAAGAGATTAGTCATGTATTGTTCTGTTTTAGACTATTTGTCATATAAGCTGATTTTGGCGAAAATAGTGTGCTCACACTTTTTAGTACCAAAAAGATAAGATCATCGATTCATTTTATATTCAATCGATGACTGATAATTTAAAGATGGATGAAGCTGGTTGCCATTAAATCAATTCACATAGTGATTAAATTGCAACCTAAGCTGTTTAAGTGAATCAAAAATCGTGTTTGACACAAATTCAGTCTTCACCGATTTAAATGTCGCATCAGCAACCGCATTATCATAGGGTCATCCCTTATGGCTTAATGACCGCTGAATGCTAAATTCCCTTAAACATTCATCTAAAAATATATTATGTTCATCTAATTTTGCTAAAATTTCTGGCATAGGTTTTTTAAATGTAAGATTTACAATTATCACTTTATTCCCCTTGTTTAATAAAAAGTAAATTTAATGTAGTAGGTTTTGTATGGAATGGCAACTCATATTCAAACTTTAAAATATTGTTTTCCATACAGCGTTGTTGAAGCGCTTTGAGCAAAGTTATCAACTCTTGTTCTTGCGGACTGCGATTATCTTTTGTTTTAAATGAACCACTTTGGCTGGCTTGCGTTATCCAATGGTCTAATGTTGATGAGGTCAAATCAAATTCTGCAATGATTTCACTACGTGATTTACCGTGTTGATAAAGGCTAGCCATTTGGTGTTTAAAATCATCATTGAATGTTCGCCTTTTTCGTTTAATATTATTCAAGTTACCTCCTTTTTTAATTGTGATAAGTTTGCCTTACCCCCTTAAAAAAGTTGGATGATTTAGTGTAGCCTAACCTATCCTATCCAAGACGAATTGTACTTCATGGTGTAATCTAGGATTTAAGGCTATATATAGAAGAAAAACAGCTCAGAAGTGCGCATAATAAGCTCTGAAGTTATATTTAACATGGTGCTTTTGGAGGCAAATAGTTTAGGAGATAAATATATGACTGAATGGACAGGTGTTATGTATGGGTTTTATACTAATAAGTCGATAGATGATGTGTTTTCTTCATTGATCAAAAAAATAGCATCTATTAATTATAAATATAAACGAGATAGTTTTCGAGATGAAGAGTTTCTATTTTTCTATAAAAATGATGAAATGCAAGATTCTCATCTTGAGAATGGCTATAATTTGGATATTAATGGTGAAGGTTGCTTTGGAATCGAGGCAAAAAATACAACGTTGAATGGGATCGCTACACTATTTGAATTCGATAATGATTCGGATTTTGAACCTTATGATATAAATTTGCATTTTGATAATGTATTTTATTATGTACTTGTGTTACCTGAACTAATTGAAAATTCAGTTTTTTGTCAGAATATACATAATTTATTTGTTAATATTCTTCATGAGAAAAAATAGAATAAATACTTATCCAACTACAGACGTTTTACCCTGCTAATCGCAATTGGGCTGTTAGATGGATTTAATCTGTATTAGTATGCGTCTAATGGATTGACTTGAGTCGATCCGTGGAGGTTACATGCCAGCTCAACTTTTCCTTCTACTATAATAGTTAAAGATAGTGATATTATCATTGAGTACTATTATCATGGTAGGGGCACCCTCTAGCACATGTTCACGTAAAAGGTGAAGGTGGAATGATAGGGGGTGGAGCTAATGGGAAACCAGTAAAAAGCTAACCTGAGTTAAATAAACAACAGCGCAGTGTTGTTGATCGAAATATATCAAAATTGGAAAGGGTTTAAATACAATTAATCGTTGTTTTAAATATAAAAATCATCGTAGTAGGGTATGTGGGAGAAAATAATGCCATCTTTTATATGGATTTTTCATGGAAATGAAGCTCAGTTTTGCTCAGGTGTTTATGAGGAGTTAAAACAGGCAGAAGACTTTATAAAAAAATATTGTTTAAGTGGGATTTTAACAAAGATGCCTCTAAATAAAAGTGTATATGAATGGACTATTGAAAAAGGTTTTTTTGAACCTAAAAGGGATTATCAACATAGTGGTAAGTTTATTCAAAATTTTACTAGTGCTTATTTGGTTCATTACCATTATCAAAATGGCGAGAGGATGGAATAAAAATGCTAAGGATTTTGGTCTTTGTATGTTCAATATCATCTCGATTAAGTAAAAACTCATACAACTTATTGAACTTACGTTTAAGCAAATGGCATAATTTTAAAAAAACAGCCTGCTTTTATTCTTAGGCGTTAAGGCCAATTGCACTTCATGGTGTAATCTAGGTGGGCTTAGTTGTAGGCAGTTGATCCGCATAATGCGGTATTTTATTTTATTGAATTTGTCAACTAAACTAAAAATCATATTAATGAATTAGTAATTAATACAGTTAAATAATTAATGTAATTTAAATTCTCATTATGATCCTACGCCATTTAAAGTTAGCTATCATCATAATCGATTAATCAAAAAGTTCGATTTTAATTTTTCTAGAATTACTTCGTCCCAAATCATCCATCACTAATATTTTGAATGTGCCACTTTGTGTTGGGATCCAGTTAATTGCATTTCTTGGATCTGTTTGCCCAATAAAATTATTATTAACAAACCAGTAAAGTGTTTTTACATTGCCATCACTGGTAGCAGTAAAACTGATTTGTTCATTTTTTTGTTTTGTTGATCTAAATTGATAAACCACATTTTTAAGTGGTGAAGTTATTTTGGGTGGTTCACCTAAATAGTTTTGCGATGAACGGCAATGCTTGGTTGATGGTGGTGTTTTTTTAGGAATGCCTGCGCTTGCAAAAATAGCAGCTAAATCTGAAGGCCAGTATTCAAAAACGGCTAAGTGAGACGTTGTTAAGTCATAAGGCGGGCAAACTGCTTTACCTGTTTGGTTATCGATCATAACGGGTCTAAAAATAGTATCTGGATTAATTGGCGAAACGCCAGGGATAAACCATGTTTTGCCTTTTGCTTTGCACCATTGAGTTAATAAATTACCACTCGTTAGGCAAATATCAATACGCTTTAAATTAGGCGGTAATGGGCGATTCGGTTTATGCAAGTTAGGATAATAAGCATTTATACTATCAACAATATTAAAAAAAAGTGGCGTAGCAGCATCTACACCTACAAAAGCATTATTGCCACTACCATCAAAATTACCAAGCCAAACGACCATAGCGTAATGGCCAAAAGTTCCTGCTGTCCAAGCATCACGAAATCCCCATGATGTACCCGTCTTCCATGCAACAGGAATTATTTTATTTTGCATTTTACTAAGAACATCTTGTGGGCGAGTATTTTGTTTCAGCATATCAATTGTCATAAATGCCGCTTGAGGGCTTAACAATTGTTGCGGTTCGGGTAACGTATGTTGTGGCTTGGGTAATATCGTTGGTTCAGTAAATTTTAATGGTTGCCAACGCCCTTCATTAGCTAACATAGCATACAGTCCAACTAATTCTTGCGCACTAATTTCACCGCCGCCGAGAACTAGAGATAAACCATAATGTGATTCATCAGCAAGTTTTTCAATGTGGGCATTAACTAAGAATTGATAAAAAGAGGGATTATGTAATTTAGAAGCAACCGTTACTGCAGGTATATTACGGCTATGAATTAATGCATCGGTTGCTGAGATAGGACCACGAAAGTTACGATCAAAATTTTCAGGAGTATATGCCCCAAAATCGGTGGCAACATCCTTTAGAATAGTACGAGGATGCAAAACGCCTTGATCAATGCCTAGCGCATAAATAAATGGTTTAAGTGTAGAGCCAGGTGAGCGTTTGGCAAGCGTGCCGTTAACTTGACCTTGAATAGAATTACCAAAGTAATTTGCCGATCCTATCAGCGCCTTAACCTGCATTGTTTGTGTATCAACCAAAATCACCGATGCATTATTAATGTTTTTTAAACGGCTTCGTTCAATAAACAAATTAACTTGCCGACTAATGATTTTTTGCAAATTACTATCTAACGTCGTTTTAACTTCTTGAGCATTGCTATGGTGTTGTTGAATTATCTGATTAACAAAATGAGGCGCGCCAAAAGGCATTTGTTCAGGTTGGCGTAAAACTAGTTTTTGCAAAAAAAGAGCGGCAATATTGCTATCTACATCATATTTTTCTTGCCAGCGTTCAAATAATTGATTTCTGGCTTTTACTAATGCTTTACCTGCAAATCCTGTTTTACGATCAATACGGTATGTTGGTGATTGAGGTAGAACCACTAGCGTTAATGCTTCAGGTAAATTCATTTGCGATGGTGGCTTATTAAAATAGATTAACGATGCTGCACCAATACTTTCAATATTGCGCCCGAAAGGCGCATAATTTAAATAAGCCTCTAAAATATCATGCTTAGAATACATCAACTCTAATTGTATCGCTCGAGCAATTTGATGCAATTTACCGCCAATATTTTTAGTATTTAACTGCCAACGCATTCGTGCTAACTGCATGGTAATGGTTGATGCACCTTGACGATTACCCCCACCTAAATAGGTTGCGCCAAAAGCTCTAGCTAAACTAAATGGATTAATACCGATATGATAATAAAACCACTGATCTTCGTGTAATAGTAGTCCATTAATAATATCGGGTGAAACATCCTCTAAAGGTGTCCATAAACGATACCGATCATCGTTGGCTAATGTCATTCGAATGAGTTGGTTATTGTCATCATAATAGCGTTTTGAAAAAGTTAGTGGTTCACAAAGAGGTGGATGTGGATACAAACGAATCACAAGGATAGCAATAAATAATAGCAACAAAGCCATTAACTTATTTTGATGACGAACAATAAATCCAATCATATTTAGTTATAAAAATTAAAATGTAATATATTTAAGCAAAAATGCCACTTATGCATTAGCATAGGTGGCGACTTAACTACATTTTATCAACCGTCTTAATACCTAACATGTCAAGACCAGTTTTAAGTGTTTTCGCTGTTAAAGAGGCTAATTTTAAACGGCTTTGTTTTAAACTTTCGCTTTCGGCTGCTAAAATAGGGCAGTTTTCATAAAAGCTTGAAAACAGCGTTGCAATTTCATAAAGATAAGCACAAAGCACATGAGGTGTTCCTTCACTAGCTACAATTGAAATAGTTTCATCAAACTGAATTAAACGCATTGCTAAAGCTCGTTCTTTGTCTGTGTCTAAACTAATTTTGCCTGTTAAACTGTCTTCGTTAATATTTTCTTTTTTAAATATGGACAGTACTCGAGTGTAAGCATATTGCAAATAAGGTGCGGTATTACCTTCAAATGACAACATATTATCCCAATCAAACACATAATCGGTAGTACGATTTTTTGAAAGATCGGCATATTTAACAGCACCAATAGCGACAGCATCAACTATTTGGGCAAGCTCACTGTCAGATAATTCAGGATTTTTGCTACGAATTAACGTTGTTGCACGTTCACACGCTTCATCTAACAAATCATTTAATTTAACGGTATCACCAGAGCGAGTTTTAAATGGCTTGCCATCTTTACCCAACATCATACCAAACATATGGTGTTCTAGTTTTAATGATTCAGGCACATACTTCGCTTTATGAACAATTGTCCAAACTTGCTCTAAATGTTGATGTTGGCGGGAGTCAATATAATAAAGAATACGATCAGCATGTAATGTTTCGTAACGGTATTTAACGCAAGCAATATCAGTTGTCGCATAAAGGTAGCCACCATCACGTTTTTGGATGATAACGCCCATTGGTTCGCCTTCTTTGTTTTTATACTCATCAAGAAAAACAACAATCGCCCCTTCACTTTCAACCGCAAGCCCTTTCTGTTTTAAATCGGCAACGATATTAGGTAGCATGCTGTTATAGATGCTTTCACCCATGGTGTCTTCAAGCGATAAGGTAACATTTAAACGTTGATAAGTGGCAATATTTTGCGTCATGGTAATATCAACTAGCTTGCGCCACATATCACGACAATATTCATCGCCACCTTGTAATTTCACTACATAATTACGCGCTTTTTCGGCAAATACTTCGTCTTCGTCATAATGTTTTTTAGCTGCGCGATAGAAAGATTCTAAATCTGATAGCGCCATGTCATTAGCATGCTCATTTTGCATTTTTTCAAGATACGCAATTAACATACCAAACTGAGTGCCCCAGTCTCCAACATGGTTAGCACGGATAACGTGATGACCTAAAAAAGATAAAACACGAACACTGGCATCGCCAATAATTGTTGAGCGCAAATGTCCAACATGCATCTCTTTTGCCACATTAGGCGCAGAATAATCAACCACAATGGTTTGAGGTTTTGCAGGTAAAGTAATGTTAAGTTTATCACTGCTTAAAGCAATTTCATTTTGCTCAGCAATCCAACTATTTTTTAAAAAGATATTGATAAACCCAGGACCTGCAATCTCAACTTTTTCAGCAATATCATCAACATCAAGATGTTGTAAAACTGTCTGAGCAAGTTCCCGAGGTGGTATGCCTAGCTTTTTGGCAATTGACATAACGCCATTAGCTTGATAATCGCCAAATTGCACTTTAGTTGATTGCTTAATCAGCGCATCGCAGTTCTTATCTGCACCCGCCATAATCATTGCTTGCGAAACACGTTGTGTTAATAATTGTTGAATATTCACACTAAACCTAACTAATTATAATAAAATGACCAATATAATACCGACAAAGTCGATAATTGTCACTGATTGCATAAGTGGCTCGATGGTTTTTGCTTAAAGAAAAAGTGAAAAATTTAAGTAAAATCGATATGCTACTTTATGATTTATTATAAATAACCCTATTTGATTATTTGTCAGTATATTTAGGGTTGCAAAAAACTTCAATAAAATCAATGGCTTTTCTGAATGATTTTTAAACAAAAAAATAAACTTATTTTGTGGATTATGTGTTTGGAGAACATTTGTGATTATCAATACCCCTTTTTACTAGCAAAGCTTAAAGAATCGACATAAAGCCACTTCATACCAACAAAAACCACTAAAAAATGGAGCAAAATGAAGTTATTTTATTAATTTAAGCAAATAGTGACTTATCTAATTAACTTTCATTATCTTTTTATTTAAAAATTTCTATTCAATCTCATTCTCCAATATTTAACGAGTTAGATTAAAAAATAGACACTATTCAATATCTGCAAGTTTATGACTTTGTATATTCAATAACCATTTATTATCTAATCGATTTTCGTTAATTTTTCCCAGTAGTTTTATGGTATCAAATATATTGAATGCACCATCTTTTTCACAAGGTGAAAGATAATAGCGTTTTGCCTGTATCTGAGTTTCGATATATTGGCAAAAAGCAATAAAATCACGGTGGTTTTCGGTAACAATTCGCACTTCATTGGCTGTTGGTTGGACTATTTTTTGATAGTGCGACTGGTAGCAAAATTTCGGGCTGAGGGCAATATAATCAATAAGCGCATCGACTTTGCCAAGACCGTTACTTTCAATGGCAATAAAATAACCAGCATTTTTTAATGACAAAAGTAGCTGTGGTAACGCTTTAACCCTAGTGGGTTCACCCCCTGTAATAATAATGTTTTTACTTTTGTATTCGCTTACTTTTGCTATTAATGCCTCTAAGGTAAATCGAGTAAATTGGCGAAAGTTAGTATCACACCAAGCACAATTTAAATTACAGCCTGCAAAGCGGATAAAAATAGCAGGCATTCCCGTATTATAACCTTCGCCTTGTAAAGATTCGAAGATTTCAACTATGCGAAATTCGATCACTTTGGGCTCCGATAATATTCACAATATGAAGTTGGTGTTTCCCATAATTTGATCATCGAAACAGGCAAATATTTAGATAAGCAATCAAAAATAAATTTACTCATCCCTTCTGCAGTTGTTCGGCACGGTAAGGCAAAGACTTTGCGATCCATTTCTTGCAATAATGTAGCAATACGGCACTCATTTCTATTATTTTGATTATAAAGGTAAGCGTGATCGAAAGGATCGACAATATACTTTTTAACAATCATTTTTAGATCGGCATAATCCATTACCATATCTTGACTTGAACCACTATCGATAAGATCACCGCTAATTTCGACTAATAAGCGGTAAGTATGACCATGCAGGTTATGACACTTTTTATTGTGTCCATCTAGCATATGACAAGCATCAAATTGAAACTCTTTGGCTATTTTGAACATGTTGTATTCCTAGTTTTTTTACGTGGGATGGGTTACGAACCACGGTTAGCACGCCTAACAAAATAAAGGTGTTAATATAATGGATAAAAGTTGATTTGTCATCTTTCAACACTGGTTGAACGTGTATTTATATATTACAAACAACTTTATTTTGGCGCTAATTAAGTTTTTTAAATACTCGCTAATTTACTGTACAAATTTTATAAAAAATATTTTAAATTTGCTCTTGAAATTTAGGTTGCAACACTCATTTAGATATCATGCAAATGGGTTGAATGTATACACGCTTAACTCAAATCTATTGCTCAGGAGATAAATACGATGAGGTTAGATAAATTAACAAACAAGTTCCAACAAGCTTTAGCTGATGCGCAGTCAATGGCATTAGGTAAAGACAATCAATATATAGAGCCTGTGCATGTTCTATCAGCCATGCTTAATCAAGAAGGCAGCAGTGTAGCGCCATTGTTAGCTTCAGCGGGTGCAAATGTAGCTATTTTACAACAAGAATTAACTCAGGCGATTGATCGATTACCGCAAGTTCAAGGTGTGGGTGGGGAGGTTATTCCATCACAAGAGTTTGTCCGTACACTTAATTTGTGCGATAAATTATCGCAAAAAAATGGTGACAGTTATATATCATCAGAGCTCTTTATCTTAGCTGCTTTAGAAGATAAAGGGAGCCTAAGTGATATTCTTAAAAAATCAGGTGTCAATAAAGACAAGTTTAGCCAAGCCGTCAATCAAGTAAGAGGTAGTGATAACGTGAATGATCCTAATGCAGAAGATCAACGCGGTGCGTTGAAAAAATATACCATTGATTTAACGCAACGGGCAGAACAAGGCAAACTTGATCCTGTTATTGGGCGTGATGAAGAAATTCGTCGAACTATTCAGGTATTACAACGTCGTACTAAAAATAATCCCGTATTAATTGGTGAGCCGGGTGTAGGTAAAACCGCTATTGTTGAAGGATTAGCACAACGTATCGTTAACCGTGAAGTACCTGAAGGATTGCGTAATAAACGCGTTTTATCATTAGATATGGGTGCCTTGATTGCAGGTGCAAAATATCGTGGCGAATTTGAAGAACGTTTAAAGGCCGTACTTAAAGATTTAGCGAAAGAAGAAGGCCGTATTATATTATTTATTGACGAAATCCATACCATGGTTGGTGCAGGGAAAAGCGATGGTGCAATGGATGCTGGTAATATGTTAAAACCAGCATTGGCTCGAGGGGAATTACATTGCGTTGGTGCAACAACATTAGACGAATATCGCCAATATATTGAAAAAGATCCTGCGTTAGAGCGTCGTTTTCAAAAAGTGTATGTTGCCGAGCCAACTGTTGAAGACACGATTGCTATTTTGCGAGGATTAAAAGAACGTTATGAATTGCATCATCATGTGCAAATTACCGATCCAGCCATTGTCGCTGCGGCAACGTTATCGCATCGTTATATTTCTGATCGCATGTTACCTGACAAAGCGATTGATTTAATTGATGAGGCGGCATCCAGTATTCGTATGCAAATGGATTCAAAACCGGAATCGTTAGATCGACTTGAAAGACGTATTATTCAACTCAAACTTGAGCAGCAAGCGCTTAAAAAAGAGTCTGATGATGCTAGTAAAAAACGTCTTGAGATGCTAAATGATGAACTTTCTGAAAAAGAAAAAGAATATGCATCACTTGAAGAAGAATGGAAGTCAGAAAAAGCGGCTGTTTCGGGTACGCAAAGCATTAAAGCTGAACTTGAAAAAGCACGTACTGAAATAGAGCAAGCACGTCGCGCTGGTGATCTGAATAAAATGTCTGAATTACAATACGGTAAAATTCCAGAACTCGAAAAGAAACTTGCTTCAGCAACACAGTTAGAAGGCAAAACAATGAAGTTATTGCGCAACAAAGTGACTGATAACGAAATTGCTGAGGTGTTGTCTAAAGCGACCGGTATTCCAGTTTCTAGAATGCTTGAGAGCGAAAAAGACAAATTATTACATATGGAAGATGCCTTACATAAACGTGTAATAGGTCAAAATGAAGCGGTTGTTGCTGTAGCTAATGCGATTCGTCGTAGTCGGGCTGGGCTTTCTGATCCTAATAAACCAATTGGATCGTTCCTATTTTTGGGACCAACAGGGGTCGGTAAAACCGAACTTTGCAAATCACTGGCTAACTTTATGTTTGACAGCGAAGATGCCATGGTACGTATTGATATGTCAGAGTTTATGGAAAAACACTCCGTTGCTCGCTTAATTGGCGCACCTCCTGGCTATGTCGGTTATGAAGAAGGGGGTTATTTAACCGAAGCAGTAAGGCGTCGTCCATACTCAGTGATATTACTTGATGAAGTTGAAAAAGCGCACCCAGATGTCTTTAATATCTTACTGCAAGTATTAGATGATGGGCGTTTAACGGATGGTCAAGGTCGCACGGTTGATTTTCGTAATACCGTCATAATTATGACATCAAACTTAGGATCTGACTTAATTCAAGGTCAAGTTGAGCTAAGTTATGACGAAATGAAAGCTCTAGTGATGACAGTTGTAACTAAACATTTTAGACCAGAATTTATTAATCGTATTGACGAAACAGTGGTATTCCACCCATTAGGTCAAGAAAACATCAAAGCGATTGCAAAAATTCAGTTGGCGCATGTTGAAAAACGCTTAGATGAACGTGGTTACCAAATGGATATTACTGATGCAGCGCTTGAACATCTTGCTAAAGTGGGCTTCGATCCAATTTATGGTGCAAGACCGTTAAAACGCGCAATTCAACAAGAGATTGAAAATCCATTAGCGCAACAAATACTGTCAGGCAAATTAGTCCCAGGTAAAACCATTCATTTGGATTTAGTTGGTGATAATATCGAAGCTAGACAGTAAGCAAACATAAATTTACAAACCGACCTGTTAGGGTCGGTTTTTTTATATTAGAATGGCGTTATCGTTTAGCAAAAATCTTGAATTTTTTGTATAAAGAATAATAGCGTCACCCTATAATTTATGTCGTTTTACATTATCAGACAAGTTAACGGTGCTTGTTGAATTACGTAGCGAATAGCGTTTTTTATCTGTAACTGATTGATCAATTACCGCCAATCCCTTGTTATTCACTTGATTAATAAAACCTTGTTTCTTAAATTTAATTTATCAATAGCATGCATGCCTATAGCCGTCCCTAGTTTATTAACAATGCTTGAGTAAATGAAATATTCAATTAATTTTCTGTATATTAAATAACTAAAATATACCTGTTTGATGGTAGTGCATAGTAAAAAGGCAAAGTAAGCTTTTTATACTATAAAAAATAGGTTTAGAGGTTTAAAAATAATATTATTGTTTAGTGGTAAGTTATTTTTATATCTAAAAATAAAATATATTAATAAATTTAAGCATAAATAATTTCTGGCAACCGAATATCCCATGGTTTGTTGTCAATATGCTGTACTTTTTGGCAAGCAAAAGCAAGCCCAATAGGTAAAATTTGTTGGGCTTGATAATTTGCTAGTAATCGGTCGTAAAATCCGCCTCCCATTCCCATACGATAACCTCGTTGATCAAAAGCCACGAGTGGTGTAAATACGATATCAAGTTGATGGTAAGGCAGTATCTTTGATTGATTTAATTCAGGCTCTAATATACCAAATTTATTTTTAATAAGTGAAGTTTGTTTAGTATATTGCAAAAAAAGCAAATCTGTGGGCACCAAAGGATTGATAATGGGTAAGTAGACAGATTTATTTTTTTCCCATAAATATTCAATAATGGGCTTAGTTTCAACTTCGCCATCAAATGATAAAAATATAGCAATATTGTTTGCTGTTTTTATCGCTTGATGATGGGCAATTTTTTGGTATATAGCTTGTTGCGCAATGTCGCGTTCAGTAGGGGATAATTGCCGTCTTTTTTGACGGATAAGTTGCCTAATATTCATCAGTTCTTACACTTGCTGAAAGTGTCGAAAAAGCACTCCAAGATGCCGTTAAGGTCGTAACCCTTGAACCCAAGGTTCAAGGTGAACATCGTGTTTTAATTTTTAGGTTTCCTTACAAGTAAGGCATACACACCAACTAAAAGTCACTCCGTTCTAAAAATAAGAATATCGGCTCAGGGGACTAACCCATATCGCGAGCATCTCAGAGATAGATATCATAATACAAAATTTGACGAATCATACAAGATTATTTGTATTAAATTTACAATTAATTACATTAATTGTTGGTATTTAGGGCAGAATCAAGTAATTGCTGTAACATTTTTAGTCGATCGCTAAATTCATTACTTTTTTCTTTTTCTTTTGTAAGTTCATAAGAAATATTCAGTGCAGCCGTCATAATAAGTTGATCACTGGTGATCTGTGGCGATTTTTCTCGTAAATTTGTTAAGCGCGTATCGAGATCTTTTGCAGCACTATTAAGTGCGTTAACTTCATCAATCGGACAATTAAATTTTAATGTTCTTCCAAAAATTTGAATAGTGACAGCTTGAGTTTCCATATTTAACCTATTGATTCATAAAATTATTAATTTTATCGATAATGTGCTTTGGATCTAACCCTATTTCTTGCCTTACTTCGTTTTGAGATCCTTGAGAAATAAATTTATCGGGCAACCCAATATTTAAAATATCACATTTTATTTTTTTCGATAATAAATATTCACCGACGCCGCTACCGGCTCCGCCTTTAATACTGTTTTCTTCAATGGTGACTAGTATATTATGTGTTTGGCTAATCTGCAAAAGGACTTTTTCATCTAATGGTTTTACAAAACGCATATCAATGACTGTAGCATCGATTTGCTCTGCTGCTTGTAATACTTCGGTTAGTAAAGTGCCAAAATTAAGTAAAGCAATATTTTTTCCTTCTCGACATAATTTCGATTGCCCTAAAGGGATTACTTCTAATGGTTTTAATTGTGCTCCAGTACCTTCACCACGAGGATAACGCACTGCTACAGGCCCGTTATGTAAATAACCGGTATAAAGCATTTGTCGACACTCGTTTTCATCACTTGGCGTCATAATAACCATATTGGGCACGCAACGTAAATAACTTAAGTCAAATGCTCCTTGGTGAGTTTCGCCATCCGCACCAACAATCCCAGCACGATCTATGGCAAACAGTACTGGTAAGTTTTGAATGGCGACATCGTGGATGACTTGATCGTAAGCACGTTGTAAAAAAGTTGAATAGATGGCAACAATAGGTTTTAAACCACTAATTGCAAACCCAGCCGCTAATGTAACCGCGTGTTGTTCTGCTATTGCAACATCAAAAAATTGATCTGGATAACGATTGGCAAACTTTGTCATGCCTGAACCTTCACCCATTGCAGGTGTTATCGCCATTAAACGGTTATCATTTTTCGCCATTTCACATAGCCAATCGCCAAAAATTTGCGAATACGTTGGGATTGCTCTTGGCGTGGCAGGTAATATGCCATCATTAGGATTGAATTTAGGTACTCCATGCCATAGTGTCGGATCTTTTTCAGCTGGCTCATAACCTTTACCTTTTTGCGTAATCACATGAAGCAACTGTGGACCTTTTAATTGGCGAACTTTTTGTAAAGTCGTAACTAAACTATCTATATCGTGCCCATCAACAGGGCCAATATAATTAAAACCAAGCTCTTCAAATAAGGTTGCAGGCGTGACTAAGCCTTTTAAGTGTTCTTCCGTTTTTTTAAAGAGCTCTTTTAGAGGGGGAATATTGGCCAATACACGTTTGCCACTTTCCCGAAAAGATGTATAGGCTTTGCTTGATAAAATTTGAGTAAGATGTTGGTTAAGTGCTCCAGTGTTTGCGGAAATCGACATATCATTGTCATTAACAATCACTAGCATATCGGGTTTGATATGACCAGCATGATTCATTGCTTCAAATGCCATACCTGCTGTTAATGCACCATCGCCAATAACCGCGACTACTTGTTTTCCCGATTGTTTTTTTTGTTCGCTAATGGCAATTCCTAGCGCTGCACTAATTGAAGTTGAAGAGTGCCCTGTAGTTAGCACATCATATTCACTCTCATTACGATGAGGAAATGGATGAAGCCCCCCTTTTTGGCGAATAGTGAGCATCTGATCTCTGCGACCAGTCAAAATTTTGTGAGGATAAGCCTGATGCCCTACATCCCAAATAATTTTATCAAAGGGAGTGTAATAGACATAATGTAGTGCGGTAGTTAATTCAACCACACCTAATCCCGATGCTAAATGACCACTTGATTGACTAACACATGTTAGTAAATATTGCCTAAGCTCTAGGCAAATAGAGGATAACTGCGACTGAGGAAAACATCTTAAATCCTCGGGCGAGTTGATTTGTTTTAACAAAGGGTAATTATTTAAATTCATTATGTGATATTTTAGTTAGTTACTAATTATTGCGATTAATAATAAAACCAGCAAGGTCATGCAAAGGTTGCGTATTATAAGGTATTTGCTTAAGACTATCGATAGCTTGTTGATAAAGTTGTTGAGTTAGCTTTATCGCATTATCCAGTCCAATTAATGCTGGATATGTGCTTTTTTCATGAATGAGATCTGAACCTTTTGGTTTACCCATTATTGATTGTTCGCCAATGACATCTAAAATGTCATCTTGAATTTGAAATGCCAGACCAATTGATTCGGCGTAGTTATCAAGCATTAGTTGATAAGGCTGCGCTATTTCGCCACTAGCAAATGCGCCCAAACGGATCGCTGTTTTGATTAAAGCACCTGTTTTATAGCAATGAATATTTTGCAAATGTTCCACACTAATTGACTGATGTGTAGCCAACAAATCCAACGATTGACCTAGGCACATGCCAGTAGCGCCACTAGCATGTGCAAGTTCGGTTATCATATTAATCTTGGCATTTGAATCAAGGCGTTCACTTTTTGCTAATAATAAAAAGGCAAAACTTTGTAAGGCATCACCAGCAAGTATAGCCTGAGCTTCACCGAATTGGATATGGCAGGTTGGTTTGCCTCGGCGTAAATCGTCATTATCCATTGCCGGCAGATCATCATGAATCAATGAATAAGTATGAATAGACTCAATAGCAGCAGCAGCTTCATCTAATTTAGAAAGAGGGCAATTGAACAATTGACCTGTTAAGTAGACTAAAATTGGTCGAATTCGTTTACCTCCAGCCAGTAAGCTATAACTCATTGCTTGTTGGAGTTTTGAACTTTCAATTTGCGCAATGCATGTAGCTAAAAACGAATCAATTCGTTCTTGTAACGGTTTTAAACTATTCATTATCATCATTTGTAAATTCTGACAGTTCGGCATCACTATTTTCAGATAATAAAATATCAATGCGTTGTTCCGCTTTCTGTAACTGCTTTTGACCTGCTTTTGCTAATTTTATTCCTTTTTCGAACTCATTTAGAGCCTCATCTAAAGGCAGTTCGCCGTTTTCTAGTTGATTTACAATGGTTTCAAGTTGTTTAAGTGTTTCCTCGAAACTTAATTCTTTATCTTGTTTTTTTGCCATATTCAATTCCTCGTTACGTTCGATGAGTATACACTTATTTCAAATAATCGTGAATCTAGGTTTTGTTTATTTATCATGTCACAAGTATTGTTAAAGCCTGTTAGGTTTCAATTTCATCTTTGTTATTCGATTCCTC
Organism: Gilliamella sp. HK2; assembly: GCF_001690265.1. Taxonomy (NCBI): domain Bacteria; kingdom Pseudomonadati; phylum Pseudomonadota; class Gammaproteobacteria; order Orbales; family Orbaceae; genus Gilliamella; species Gilliamella sp. HK2. The sequence continues at coordinate 63,304 of NZ_LZGV01000094.1, read as the reverse complement.
TATTGCCAGTGAAGCAATATCTGAGTTTATCGGTTTTTTTACTTCGATACCCATTTCACGAAACCGTTCTATTTGTCCAATTACATTACCACGACCCTTCGATAATTTGTTCATAGAATTTTGATAGGTCTGTTGAGCTTTATCTAAACAGTTACCTAAGTTTTCCATATCTTCAACAAAACCGCGCATTTTGTCGTACAATTTGCTTGCCCTATCGGCAATAAGTTCAGCATTACGGTTCTGGTACTCAAATCGCCATAAATTATGAATAGTCCTTAATGCAACTAGCAAAGTGGTTGGGCTGACTATCATAATATTATTTTTCATAGCATCATTGATTAATGTAGGATCGTTGTCTATAGCGCTAAGAAATGCAGGTTCCACAGGTATAAACATCAAAATATAATCTAATGAATTAATACCAATCAGTTTATGATAATCTTTTTGACCAAGTTGTTTTAAGTGATTACGAACAGAGGCTAAATGTTCGCTCATCGCTTTTGTTTTCACTGTTTCATCATCACTATTAAAATGGCGCTCATAGGCAACTAAAGTCACTTTTGAATCGATGACTACATCTCCCCCTTGAGGTAAGTGAACAATGACATCGGGTTGTAACCGTTGATTGCTTTCGTTTGTTAAGTTGACTTGAGTTTCATATTCATAACCTGATCGTAATCCAGAATTATCTAGAATTTGGCTTAGGATAAATTCGCCCCAGTTTCCTTGGGTTTTATTATTGCCTTTTAGTGCATTAGTTAGGTTATTTGCCTCTTTGCTCATTTGCTCATTAAGCTGTTGTAAATTACGAATTTCATGCGTTAATGTGTGACGCTCTTTTGCTTCTTGACCAAAACTATCTTGCACTTGCTTTTTGAAACCTTCTAGTTGCTCTTTGAGTGGCGAAAGTAAAAAATCAAGACTTTGTTTATTTTGTTGTTCAATTTTTTTACCGCTGTGTTCAAAAATACGGTTGGCTAAATTTTCAAATTGAGTCGTAAGTCGTTGTTCACTATGTTCTAGTATACTTTGACGTTCTTGTGTTGCTCTTAACGTTTCTTCTAAACGTGTTTTGAGTTCACTAATTTTAACGTTTTGCGCTAGATTTTGTTGTCGATAGTCATCTAACTGGTGTTCCAGTTGTTTTGTTTGGGTTATTAATGATCGATTCTCTTCATTTTTCTGGGTTAGTTGCAACGCAAATAGTTGATGTAAATTATTAATTAATAATTTAGATTTTATTAAAATCACAAGTAAAATTAGGGCGACTATGCCAATAATTATGGCGAGCCATTCGGTTAATCCCAAAGCATTGAACATAATTAAGCCCTTTCAAAAGTAAATGACATGACTTCATTTAAGTTATTGCCATCTAGCGCGATCATAATTAAACGGTCTAACCCTACAGCAACACCAGCACAGTCAGGTAGTCCTGCTTCCATTGCGGCAAGGAGTTCAATGTCAATATTTTGTGTAGGTAGATTTAGCTTGGTACGATCAAAATTATTTTGTTCAAAACGCATTCGTTGTTCTTGTGGGTTTGTAAGTTCTTTAAAGCCGTTAGCAAGTTCAACACCTTTGTAGTAGAACTCAAAACGACTCGCTACGCGATGATCTTCTGTGCTGATAGCAGCTAATGCTGCTTGTGATGCTGGGAAGTGATACACTGCAATAGGTTTATCTTGACCAATATAAGGTTCAATACCAAAAGTGAACAAGCATTGTAGTAATCCATCTTTATCATAACTTTCGGCATTAATGCCAATATCCAACTGGTTTGCCGCATTGATTAATGTTGTATGATCAGCTTCTAATGGATCAATATTCAAATGGCGTTGAAATACTTTTTGGTAAGAAATACGCTCAGCAGATTCACAATCCAAAATAGTTTGCAGTAAATCATCGACTTCGTTGATCATTTGCATCATGTCAAATTGGATGCGATACCATTCAAGCATGGTAAATTCTGGGTTATGGTAACGACTGACTTCTTCATGATTACGAAAGCACTTACACATTTGGTAAATAGGGCCACTACCTGCAGCAAGTAAACGCTTCATGTGATATTCAGGGCTGGTAATTAATGACATCTTTTGCCCTTGCTGTTCACTAAATTCACCGGGTTTTAAAAAAGTAGAATGAAAAGAACTTAAATGCACATCGGTAACTGCATATTGGCTTAAGGTTGGTGTTTCAACTTCTAAAATACAACGATCAGCAAAAAATTGACGTATTTGAGAAATAATTTTTGCACGTTTAAGTAAATTATTAATAGATGCGGAAGGTTGCCAAGTCATAAAAATATCCATGGATTTGATTAGTTACTAAAAAGAAGAAAAATAGGGCATAGGCCCTATTTTTTATTGTTGGCGTTCATTTTGCCACAAAGCAAATAAGTTGTCGTATTTTTCTTGCTGTTGCCAAATATGGTGATGTAATGCAGAAAGAATAATTGGATCTTCTAAAATTGCTAACTGTTGTTCTTTATTGATTTTTTCTAAATCAGTTTGCAGATATTGTTCAATAAGCTCAATACGTTTTTGCTGATTTTTAGTATTAGGTAAATGTCGAGAAGTGGATAATGCACAAGCAAGTGCGTTATAGATAGGATCGACTAATGCTATAATAAAGCCATGCTCAACAAATGCCGCTTCGGTTTTAACTAAATATTCTCCAGTGAGTGTGACGGCTCTTGCTGGATGTGTTTCTTCTGGTGTTAAGAATAATCCCATTTTCTTTGCTTTCATACCAATGCTTGAAAGACCAGATACTCTAATCACTAAAGGAGAAATGGTTAAAGGTATCAATATGGCTATATACCAATAAGTAAATTGTGGGTTTAACCAGATAATCACAGCTAACCATACAATACCTAATAATGATAATGGCCAACAAAAATAAAATGATTCCCCCCACGTTAGCGCATCATCACTTCGGGACGGAGATTTCCATTGGATTTTACTGCCCATCCAAGCTTTAAGTACAAATTTACTATGGAAGATCATCCGTATTGGAGCTAAGATCATTGACCAAATCATTTCAACAAATATCGATAGAGTTAATTTAATAATACCACCAACATCTTTTGCTCTCGTTCTCGCTATTATAATGCCATAGCTGAAGAATTTAGGTGCAAACAATAAAACCATCGTGGTTGAAAGTAGTTGAATAGCCAATTGCTCATCCCACCTTGGCCAAGTTGGGTAAAATTGGTTAGGTTGGAAGAAATATTGAGGTTCGGAAATATTAAACACTAATAATAATAAGGTTGAGAATATTAAAAACACCAACCACAATAATGATGAAATATAGGCCATGCCACTGGTTGCAAACATTATGCGGTGTGTCAATTTAATCCCACTTTTGAAGATTAATCTTAAATTAATCAAGTTTCCCATACACCAGCGATTGTCTCGTTTTAGATCTTCTATCATATTACCTGGTAGTTCTTCGTAACTACCATTCATATTATAAGCGATCCAAACGCCATAGCCAGCACGGCGCATAAGGGAGGCTTCAACCAAATCATGCGATAAAATATGAATTGGTTCTTTCCGTTTTGGGAGCGGTGATAGTATGCAATGCTCAATAAATGGTTTTAAGCGAATCATTGCATTGTGTCCCCAATACTGTGCTTCGCTTAATTGCCAAAAGTGTGTACCAGAGCAAAAAATATCGCTGTAAATTTGGTTGGCAAATTGTTGAATACGACCGTAAAGGGTGGTCATTCTTACCGATTTTGGTGGAGATTGTAAAATACCTGCTTTAGGTGTCATTTCCATCATGGCAATCATTTTCAAAATACAATCGCCAGTCATGATACTATCAGCATCAAGGATCATCATGTATTCGTACTGATGCCCCCAACGACGGCAAAAATCATCAATATTACCACTTTTACGTTTCACTCTACGTTTTCGGTGACGATAAAAGATATTACAGCCATTGTTTTGTTTCGTTGCATTAAATTCTACCCAAGCTTTTAGCTCGTTAACATACAGATCTGGATCGTTAGTATCGCTTAATATATAAAAATCACAACAAGCTGCGTGACCGGTTTCAGCTAAAGACTGATAAGTAGCTTGTAAACCAGCAAAAACCCGAGCAACATCTTCATTACAAATGGGCATGACTAATGCGGTTCGATGCTTGCTATCAATATGCGCTGCTGGATTTGTGGGAATTTGGATAGTATAACGATCTTTACCCATTACGGCTAAAATTAATCCCATAATACTGGTCCAAAATCCAATAGAGATCCAGCAAAATAAAATCGCAAATAAGGTAATAATCGCGCCTTGAATAATATAAGGTATTATGCTGTAAACAGCTAATTCAGGATTGATATCCCAATTAGCCATGAAATTGATTTTTTGCCAGCTTTGATAAGGCAATAACGATGATAGATAAGTGGTTCCGTAGTATGTTTGTACTGCAATGAGGGCAAACATAATAAAACGGCGAATTAAGGCAAGGATATTAGTACCATGCTTTGCTTTGCTAGTAAAGCGTTGGTTCCAGATCTGGGGTTGAATCGAAACGCGATCCACTTCAGGATAACTTGGTTGTTGTTGCCGCTCATCAATAAAAGAACGAGTATCGCCAACTTGGTTTAAACGATATTTTAAAAACTCGACATCGTCAGGTGGAATCGCATTATCTTCAAATTTCTGACGCCAAACTTTAGCGCCAGAAAGATTTGCAAAGTAATCTTTTTTCATATTTTTATCTTATTATAATAATTATTGTGCGGGGTATTGCCCACTCCACGTTTCAGAAATCACTTCATTGGTTGCTTGCGAAGCAAGTTGTATACGAATATCTGTTGCTTTTTTATTATCTTCAACGTTGAATCGAACAATGACTCGCCAACCTTTAATTATTGGATTGTATTGCACGTCACAACTTACAATAGCACCATTATTAATGCTTGAAATCACTTTAACTGGATCTTTTTCTGATAATTCAGGGCCTGCGAAATCAATTACGTATGCATTAGAGCCATCAAGTTTACGAATTAAATTAGCTTGTTTTATATCGCCTAGCGATAAGCGTGTACTAATTGCTTGTGCAACATTATTGGGATAACGCTGTTTTTCGTTTAAGGTATAATGTAATCGATATTTAGTATCAAGCACATCACCAGCTTGGTATTGTTTTTCTGGCACCCAAAATGCAACGATATTGTCGTTAGTCTCATCAGCTGTTGGGATTTCAACTAATTCAACACGACCTTTTTGCCAGTTGTTTAGTATTTCTACCCAAACACTTGGTCGTTGTTCATAGTGATCATCAAGATCTTGATAATCATCAAAACCTTTATCACGCTGAATTAACCCAAATGCTTTCGGGTTTTCTAAACTATAAGATGAAAACGATAAACGTTTAGGGTTATTTAATGGACGCCATATCCACTCATTATTGCTAGCTAAGATCGAAAGGCCATTAGAATCATGCATTGCAGGGCGGTAATTTAGCAATGGTGATGGATAATTAGGGCCAAATAAGAACATGCTAGTCAATGGTGCAATACCTAATTTTTTTACTGAATTGCGGAAAAATACTCTTGCTTGTACGGTGATCGTCGTATCAATACTTGGTACAAGCGTAATTTTATAAGCACCAGTTACACTAGGCGAATCGAGTAATGCATAGATAACCAAGTGTTTTTGATTAGGTTCAGGTCTTTCAATCCAATATTCTTTAAAACGCGGAAACTCCTCCCCAGACATTTCACCAGTGTCAATGGCAAGACCTCTAGCTGAAAGACCATAATGTTGATCTTTTCCTACGGCACGAAAATAGCTGCCACCAAGAGCCGAAAAAATTTCATCATCAGTTTTTGTTGGATTATTAATTGGATAATGGACTTTAAAACCAGCAAACCCAAGATCTTTACTACTTAGTTTATCCAGATTGATTGGGCTTAAATCAAAATAATTTGGATCATATTCGATTGGGTTGACTTTATTATCGACAATTTCATTGATTTTTATTGGAACATCAAAGTACATCCCTTCATGATAAAACTCAAGTTTGAAACGATTTTTTCGATCGCCCCAATAGGCTTTTTGATGATTGAATAGGATTTTTTGATAATCAGCAAATTGTAAAGATGCTAATTCATTTGGAATATTTTTAGATGGTTGAACATAAGCCTTTTTGGAGAGTTTTTCTGCTTTTTCAGCTACATCATCAAATGAGAAAGCCCACGAAGAAAAACTAATGCAAGAAACGCAAGCCATGCAAAGCATCTTGCTAATTAGCTTTTTACTAAAAGGGGTATTGGGTAATAAGTTGTACATACAGACTCGCATTATTATCTAAAAATATTGAAGTAATTGATAATATTTTTTTGGGGATCACTCAAGCACTTTTCAACGTAATCTACTTTGATCTCTTGAAGAATGCTAGGATTTTCATCGATCAGGAAGTGAGAATAGTTATCTTTGGCAATCTTTGTTTGTAAGGATAAGATATCTTGTTCAGACATTTTGAATTGTGGCTGAAAGTATTGCTTTATTTTAGTGGTATCTTTGGTATAAATTGCAGTAACAAAATCAGCCGAATACTGGCAATAATTTTTAATATTGTTTTCGGTTGCTTTTATTTTGCTTAATTCAATATTATGTTCAGCTTGATTTTCTTCAACTACTTTTTTAAGTTGCATATCATATTTTAACTTATAATTTTCGTTCAGATAAAAACTTAATACACAAGATGATGGGGTATTGTCACTTTTACAATTTAAGATGCCACGTTTAATAACATAGTTGTCGAAATTTTTATCGCCAATAATTTGGAGCAATTGAGTTTTAGCATCAACGACATAGGGGTCATTAGCTTCTGTTTGCTGTTTTAATAAAGATAGTTGCTCTGTCTTTGAAATTGCCTCGCTATTTTTTGTAGGCAAATTTTTTTTTGCACAGCCTGCGGCAAGAATAGAAATAATGGTGCATATAAGGATTTTACTTACTTTCATTTATCAAATTCCATGAGCATATTTTTAGTTATTTCGGTTAATTTCAATTCGGTTAATTTCAATTCGGTTAATTTCAAAGGGAGTAACAGTATTACTCATTTAGTTGCATTTTTATAACAAAAATCGCTTATAACAATTATTAATATAGCCGGAAATTATATACTCTTATTTTTTTAAATAATACCAGTAGATTAAATTAAATTTATAAAAAGCCTACATTAGATATAATTACTTCTTCCTAATGTTTGCATATTTTTTTATTATCGACGGTAAATTCAGATTTATGAGCAACAGAAGGCTTAAATTTACCCTTCGCTTTTAGAAAAGCAATAAGTTGCTCGGCATTCATGTTAGATTTAGAGCAGGTGTGAAATACGGCGTTTTCACCAAACTTATTTTTGATAGCATTAAATAAGGAAGATTCTGTGTAATTGTTTCCTTCCATCATACGCAATACTTCATGTCCGTGAATTGACATTAAAACCTCCTCTGCAAATTTTTGTTTATTTAAAGCATAATATTCGCTATTTAGAATGGCGAAAGATAGCAAATATTATGAGTAAAAAAAAGTGGTTAAATATTAAAAATATTGTCAATTTTATTTATTGCTTCCCCCTGATTTATATCAGGGGGGTAACTAATACAAATGAGGCAAAATATTCAAGCGAGAATAATCTTGTTTTACTCTTTATTATTAGCCAATTTTACAATAATTGATTGATTTTCACTTTTAACTTGGTGAATTACAACTGAAATAATATCAGCAAGTTTGTAGCAAACTTTATTTTCGATTTTGATTATTCCTTCATCGGGTAGGGCGGTGATTTCTTCCTTGACTGAATGAATCATTGAAAGCGGTACAAATGCAAAAGCGCCTATATCACATAAACGAACTCGAGCTCCACCACGATTGATATCAATAATTTCAGCTGTGTAACTTTCACCGATTTTATCTGATAAGTATTGAGCATAAAGGTTTTCAGCCATATCACGCTCAGCAAAGCGTAACATCTTTCGCCTTTCATTCATGGTTTTTAGTTGTTCTTTATCTGGTGGAATTAGCTCTTGTAAGCGAATATATGCTTTGATTAGCCGATGGTTGATCATGTCGCCATATTTACGTATTGGGGATGTCCATGTTGCATAAGCATCAAATCCTAAACCAAAATGAGGCTTTGGCTCAATTGAAAAATCTGCAGGGCTTTGAAACTTGCGAAGCCTTGTGGCTAAAAATGGGATATTGTCGATCATCCGACGTAACTTTACGTAGCCATCAAAAGATAATAGAGATTCTTTATCAAATTCAGTAATCCCGTTATCGTTGAGAAAATTTAGCACTTGTTCGATATATTTATTATCAAACCCCGCATGAATATTAAAAATTCCAAAGCCAATTTTATTTTGTAATTGTAATGTTAAAGCTTGATTTGCCAGAATCATGACTTCCTCAACAATATGATTGGCAATTCGACGAGTTTCTTTAATGATTGATTTAACTTGGCGGTTTTCATTTAGATCAAAACGATAATCGCCATTATCTTTAAAAACGAGTGCATGAGTTTGTCGCCATATTATGCGAATATTAGCTAAGTCAGCTAACCAGCTAAGTTGCTGCTTAATACTAGGGTTGTTAGTTGCTAATTCATTACTATTTTCTAGAAAATCGGAAACATTACGATAAGTTAGTTTAGCTTTCGATGCAACCCAAGCCGGCATAAAAGTGATGTCATCGGTAATCATATTGCCTGCTTGGTCAATATTTATTTTACATATCATAGCAGGTCGTTTTTGATTTGCTTTTAATGAACATAGCTCATTAGCAAGCTCTTTGGGTAGCATGGGAATATTAAAATCTGGCAAATAAGTTGTAAAATTCCTAATTTTTGCAATATGATCCAATGCGCTATCTTGTAATATATAAGCGGTGGGGTCGGCAATAGCAACCATAAGTTGATAATGGCCATGTTCATTTTTAGAAACCGTAATTGCATCATCCATATCTTCGGTATCTTCGCTATCAATAGTGAAAAAATTAACATCAGTTAAATCTTGACGATTATTAAGCTCTGCATCGTTAATTTCTAATACTTCGGTGTGTGGAGGGACCGTTTCTAAATCATAACGAGCTAATGTTTTTAGCCAAAGTTGGTAAGGAGAATTACTGTCAGCAACAAAACGAGTAATTTCAGCAAAAAAATGGTTACTTTTTTCTTGTAACGGGTGAGAAGTGAGCATTGCAACAACCCAATCATCTTCTTTTAGCTTTTCGCTAACTTGATTGTGTACTTTACAACGAATGGCAAAATTAGCGGGCATATTTTCAGGATAAATAACCATTGCACGATCTTGAAAACCTACTTTGCCAATAAATTTTTGTAATGCACTCTCGATTAGACATTCAGGTTCAAAAGTTTCTTTACCGTTATTACTGATTACAGCCCCAGAAACCTTATCGCCATTACAAACCTTTTTCATTTTAGCAACAGGGATGAAATAGCTTTTTTTATTATCTACATCTAAAAAACCAAATCCTTTTTCATGCGCTCGAACAATGCCTTCAACGCGAGGGGTTTGTTCATGAAGCTCTTGCTTTAATTGTGCCAGTAGAGGGTTATTTTGAAACATATGCCTTAACACTATTTAAAAAATTTGGGTTAAATTCTATCATAGTTATGCAAGTTTTGGTTATTGAATTAATCGGTAATAGCGCTGAAAATAGACGTATAATAATGCCACTTAAAATAATGGATTAAATTAGTCTATGAAATTAAATTACAAATTACAGGGTGATGGGCAGCCGATAGTGTTTTTGCATGGCGTTTTTGGCAGTTTAGATAATTTGAATATGCTAGCAAAAGATTTTGTGCAACATTATCAAACAATTCAAGTTGATTTACGTAATCATGGAAATTCACCTTGGTCTGATCAGATAAGTTATCAAGCTATGGCTGAAGATGTTGCCGAGCTTTGTCATGATTTACGCTTAAATGATGTGATATTAATTGGTCACTCTATGGGCGGCAAAGTTGCTTTGCAACTGTCACAAGTGATATCAGATACTATCCAAAAAATTGTTGCAATTGATATTGCGCCGATAAAGTATCACCGCTCAGCTAATGCTACTATTTTAAGAGTATTAGTTTATTGTCTCAAAAATCATGTTACCGATAAAAAACAGATCATGAATTTAATGGAACAAGCAGGTATTAACATGCCAACCATACTTTTTTTATTAAAATCTTTTAAAAATGAAAAATGGTCATTTAATATTCAAGCAATTAATGATCAGTATGGTCATATTTGTGATTGGCAAACAATACCACCTTGGTTAAAACCCACGCTATTTATTCGTGGTGGCAATTCTTCTTACATTATTGATGAATTTTACCCAGCCATTTTTTCGCAATTTCCAGATTCAAAAATTGAGTTGATTGAAGGTGCAGGTCACAATGTTCATGCTGAAAAAACACAGCAAGTACTGAAAATTTTACATAGCTGGTTAGGGAATTAAATGGCATGAAGTCTATAAATATTAAGGTGAATTACAAAAAAGGCGTTGCTGTTGGATGGTTTGCTTATTGGATGTTTTAATCGTTATAACAACCATGTTACATTGAGCATTATATATTTGAGTGTTGATGTTATATTGCCAACCAGAAGGGATTATTTGGCTGATAGTATAAGGATAGCTATCAAGTAGCTGAAAAGCAATTTTATTAGCACGTAAGTTGTTGGCAAAATAGCGATGTTTGCTGAACAATGTTTGTTGATAATTGATAAAACCAAGCATGATCATTGAAAATAATAATGTTGCTATCATTACTTCAATTAGACTAAAGCCAGTTATATTTTTATTATTCACAATAAATAGCCTTTTTTTCTGGGCAATAATCGAGCCAATGTCCTTTTTCCACAATCAATCGGTTATTGTCAAAATGTGCAAGTGTATACAAAAAAAAGTCATCGGCCTCGCCTCTTATTAATACATAATCATCTATTTTTAATAAAGATTGTTTTATGCATGCTTTTAAGTGATAAGTAGGCTCAGTCATACATTGCCAATTGGCTTTAGGTGGTTGCCAATTTTGGCTTATTGCCCAAGTTAAAGATGAACTGGAATGATTAAATTTTTGATAGTATTTAATTTCTATCAAGATTGTTTTTTGCCATGAGGTTATAAGTAAATTAAAACCAATTAATAACCCCAATCCTACAGTCATTAACATCATCATCATTAAAATAGTGCTAAATCCAGATGATGGAGAATTTCTTTTAAAATAGGTTTTCATTTTTGATAATTTCAGTTACATAGTATTTAATCTGTTTGTTTTTTCTTAATTCAGCATTGATTGATAAACTAATAGCATTTGGTAATTGCCTTATTGCAAAGTGGGTTATTTTGATTTCATTTGAATCGAATAAATTTTCCCATTTACTTCCAAAACAATCTAACGATCCTGTTCTATAGGCTATGTTGTTTTCTTTATAGCGATAAGTAAAGACATCTGACTTTGTTGGGTTGGCTCTGTTCCAAACCCAAGAATTTCGAATTTCGCTATCATATCGAAGGATAATACATTTTGCCCGTTCCTTAATTTCAATAGCTTTATCTGTCATTTTTTTGGGATCATTAGCAATAAAACCCGCTCTTTTTATATCTTTTTTCAAACCAGCTAACCCAAAATCGATGGCTTGTTGTAAGCGAATTTTTTGATAATATTGCATGATGTTTGTTTGCAATTTGACGTAAAAAGCAGTCATACCAATAACTATTAAACTTGATAGTACCAAACCAATGAGCATTTCTAGCAAGGAATATCCAGATACTTTTAACATGGTGGTAAACTAGCTATATAACTGTTTTCCGCACAAAATCGAATGCGCCCAAATAAAGAAACAAAAATTCTACTGGCCCCTATTTTATTTTTTAATTGAAAAGACATGGTTTGTGCCATGTTGCGACGCCCTAGAATAAAAGCACTTTTATTGTTTGATAGCTCACTAATTTGAACAGAATTATTGGGCTTGATAAAATAAAGTATGCCTTCACTGCATGCAGGTGGTTTGTCAGCCTTGGTAATTGAGATACACCAAGGTGATGAAAATTGATGAATAATATAGTTTTCATTTTTACTTGATGCTTTTATTTGTGCTTCGTATATAAAATAGGCCAATTGCTTAGTTGTAGATGCTAATTCATTTTGCAATTGTTGCTCTTTCCAATGCTCAATACCGATAGAGGCTAAAATAGCACTGATACAAACAATTATTAACAATTCTAATAATGAGAATCCCAAATCATGCATAGTATGTCTTTTGTAAATATTGTGAGAGTTCGAGCATATATTTGAATAAAATAACTAGTTATTTAAAGATCTGAATTTGTGAGCCACTATCCAAATAAATTACGATTTTTAATAAAAAAGGTTGAATAAGGTTTTATCAAGAATACTAGCGATATTATTGGCTTTATTTATAGTAGAGTTTTAGTTTTTTACGCAAATGATAATTATAAAAAATGATTGAGAATGTGCTGAATTTAGTGATCTGCTTAAACCACTTAAAAAGCAAAGCGGATTATATTATACTGTTCATCCATTTATTATTTGCTAACGGACTTAAACGTTAAAGGAAACGAGAGATGCAACAATTACAAACTATTATTGAAGCAGCATTTGAACGTCGTGCTGAAATAACACCATCTAATGTAGATGTAGTAACACGCGATGCAATTAACCAATGCATCCATTTATTAGATAGCGGTAAGATGCGTGTGGCCGAAAAGATTGATGGAGATTGGGTTACTCACCAATGGTTAAAAAAAGCAGTTTTGCTCTCTTTCCGAATCAATGAAAACCAACTGATTGATGGTGGTCCGACTAACTATTATGACAAAGTTCCATTAAAATTTGCTGAGTATGACGAAGCAAGATTCCAACAAGAAGGGTTCCGTGTTGTTCCGTCCGCAATTGCACGTAAAGGGGCATATGTTGCGCGTAATACTGTATTAATGCCTTCTTATGTTAATATCGGCGCATACGTTGATGAAGGTACAATGGTTGATACATGGGTAACTGTTGGCTCATGTGCGCAAATTGGTAAAAATGTTCATTTATCAGGTGGAGTCGGTATTGGTGGTGTTTTAGAGCCATTACAAGCTAATCCAACGATCATTGAAGACAATTGCTTTATTGGTGCTCGTAGTGAAATCGTGGAAGGTGTGATTGTCGAAGAAGGCAGTGTCATTTCAATGGGCGTATTTATTGGTCAAAGCACTAAAATTTACGATAGAGCAACCGGTGAAGTACATTATGGGCGAGTACCAGCAGGTTCTGTCGTTGTTTCTGGTAACTTACCAACCAAAGATGGCAAGTATAGCCTTTATTGTGCGGTTATTGTGAAAAAAGTAGATGCTAAAACTTTAGGTAAAGTGGGCATTAATGAGTTACTTCGTACTATTGATTAATTTACGTTTACATGTTTAAGTCGCCTAAATTATTAGGCGACAATGATTTTATTTACAATTAGTGGTTTAATTGAGAATCCTAACCATTAGAAGAGGAGAATTTATGCCTTCTTTTGATATTGTGTCAGAAATCCAAATGCCAGAAGTTAAAAATGGGGTTGAAAATGCGACCCGAGAGTTAACAACCCGTTGGGATTTTAAAAATGTTGAAGCATCGTTTGAATTAAATGAAAAAAATGAAACGATCAAAGTTACAAGCCAATCAGATTTCCAAGTACAACAATTACTTGATATTTTACGCGACAAATTAGCTAAGCGAGGTATTGATGGCGGATCGCTTGAAATCCCTGAAGAAATGGAGCATAGCGGCAAACTCTATAGCGTTACAGTTAAACTAAAACAGGGTATCGATAAAGAATTAGCTAAAAAGATTGTAAAAGCAATTAAAGATAGCAAAATTAAAGTACAAGCTCAAGTTCAAGGTGAACAGATTCGTGTTACTGGTAAATCGCGCGATGATTTACAAGCTACTATGGCGTTAGTTAAAAATGGCGAATTTGGTCAACCGTTTCAGTTTACTAATTTTAGAGACTAACCTTTTATGGAATTCATATTGTCGGCAAATGTCGACAATATTGTCTTTTAAACATTACAATTTATTTTGTAAAAAAATTTCTAGGAAAAGCTATATTTGAGCATGGAATTATTAGGTAATCACAGAAACGGTTTCTTAAACACTAATGTAAGTAGCGTAAAGAACAAGATTTTTTTTTATGAATACGTTATGCTATCTACTTGTCTACCCTCTTAATTATAACAATATTTATTATGATGAAAAAATTAGCTCTATTTTTACTTCCTCTTCTCTTTTCTGGATATCTGTCTGCACAAGAGCTCAATAGCGAAGCAAAGAAAGTTTTTATTGATAATTTATTATCGAAAATGACGATTCAAGAAAAAGCAGGCCAATTACGTTTGATTAGTGTTGGGGGCGATTTAACTTTAGATAAAGTGCTTGATAACATTGAAGTGGGTGAAGTTGGTGGTATTTTTAATACCATTGTCGAGCCAGATCTGTCACAAATGCAAGAACGAGCTTTAAAATCTCCGAATAAAATCCCGCTATTTTTTGGGTTTGATGTCATTCATGGGCACCGAACCATATTCCCTATTAATTTAGGTATTGCATCAAGTTGGGATCGTAGTGTAATGGCTAAAGTGGCAGAAATATCTGCTGAAGAAGCCACAGCCGATGGATTGAACATCACTTGGGCTCCAATGGTCGATATTACTCGAGATCCAAGATGGGGGCGTGTGTCAGAAGGTTTTGGCGAAGATCCTTATTTAACATCCGAAGCGGGACGTATTTTTGTTGAGAGAATGCAAAAACAGTCGCTTGCTGATAAAAAATCGCTTGCAACGGCTGTAAAACATTTTGCGCTTTATGGTGCAGTTGAAGGTGGGCGTGAATATAACAGTACAGATATGAGTGAACGAAAAATGTTCCAAGAATATCTTGTCCCTTATAAAGCAGCAATTGATGCTGGTAGCCGTGCAGTCATGGTTTCTCTGGTCAGTGTTAATGGTATTCCTGCAACAGCTAACCATTGGTTATTGACCGAAGTGTTGCGCAATCAATGGCATTTTGATGGTGTTGTGGTTAGTGATCATGGCGCTATTCGGGAGCTAATTAACCATGGTGTGGCTAGCGATGCGAAAGATGCGGTTCGCGTTGCGATTAAAGCTGGCATTGATATGAGTATGAATGATGAATATTTCTTACAATTTTTGCCTGAATTAGTGAAAGAAGGGGCTATTACCGAAGATCAATTAAATCAAGCTTGCCGCCGAGTTCTTGAGCTTAAATATGATATGGGGCTATTTAGTGATCCTAATCGCTATTTAGATCCAAAATTAGATATCGAGACAATGTTTTCAAATAACCGCCTACATCGTGAAGAAGCGCGAGATGTGGCTCGTCGTAGCATTGTGCTATTAAAAAATGAGAATAAGATCTTACCGCTAGCCAGAAATAAGAAAATTGCGGTAATAGGTCCATTAGCTAATTCAAAACGAGATATTTTAGGTAGTTGGTCGGGTGCTGGGCGTACTAATTTGGCGGTAACACCATTAGAAGGCATCAAAAACACAGTTAAGAACCCAAAATCAGTTAGCTACGCATTTGGTGCTAATCTTTCTGATGATGCAAATTTATATCGTTTTTTAAATTTATATGGAGAAAACTCTAAATTTGATGATAGGCCAGCGGATAAAATCATTGCCGAAGCAGTTAATATAGCGAAGAAATCTGATGTTGTTATTGCCTTTGTGGGCGAAGCCGAAGGCATGGCTCATGAATCATCAAGTCGAACAGATCTATCTTTACAAGCAAGCCAAAAACGATTGCTCAAAGCATTAAAAGAAACTGGAAAACCATTGGTTATTGTATTAATGAATGGTCGCCCATTAACATTAACTGAAGAATATGCTCAAGCTGATGCAATGCTTGAAACTTGGTTTTTAGGAACTGAGGGGGGTAATGCTATTGCTGATGTATTATTTGGTCAGTATAACCCTTCTGGTAAGCTGCCGATGTCTTTTCCTAATAATGTAGGGCAGATACCTGTTTATTACAGCCATTTAAATACTGGCCGTCCACGTGGAACCGAAAATATGGGGAAATATACAACTTCGTATTTTGATAGCCCAAACGAGCCATTATTTCCATTTGGTTTTGGTTTAAGTTATACCGACTTTGCGATGGATTTTTCTTTATCTAGCCCTGAAATGGACAAAGAGGGTGAAATTGTTGTTACAGTCAATGTTGAAAATATTGGCGATAAGGAAGGTATGCAAACAGTTCAACTCTACTTGCAAGATGTCACAGCCTCAGTTAGTCGCCCTGTTAAAGAGTTGATGGGTTTTGAAAATATCACCTTAAAACCACATGAAAAAGGTAAAGTAAAATTTACTATTAAATATGATATGTTAAAATTCTGGAATGACAAAATGCAATACGTTGCAGAGCCAGGTAAATTTAATGTGTTTATTGGTAGTGACTCTACAACACAAAATAGGCAAACTTTCACTTTGCTTGATAAATAAATTTTTAATTTTTCGTCGACATCTGTCGACGTTTTTATTTCTGTGGTCAGTATGGTGTTTGAATTCGATCTTGTCCTACACTTCTTCAACAAATTGTGTTTTTGGTGATTGCTTATTAACTTAGTAAAACACCAATTATTCCCCCTATTATGCAAGTGGCTGTTCATTTGCCTCATAAATTAGTCTGTTACTACATTTTTTCGTTGTTTGGTATTATGATGAGTAGCTATTTTGGCTTACATATTTAGGAGAAATTACCGTTGAGGTTTGTATACTGTCTACAATTTTGATTGGATTGATTAGCGGATTATTGCATTATTTCTGATGAAAAAGGACAAGCTGATTTTATCAATAATCCTAACCTAATATCTGGGTAACTACCATTCCAGCTATTTGGTTGTTGATTTGTATCACTTGGGCACTAGCATTGAAACTATTCAATTCGGATCCTCAACTAGAAAGATTCTTTTATTTAGCGGAGGAATATAATTGCCGTATTGTAGCAGAGAGAAGTTTGACAGCACAACAAAACGATAATATGCATCATATATTAATCATTTTCGTTGTGTACGATATTATCTTCTTTGGTGTTACCGTGCTGAAAGTACGCAATAATAAGCAAAGGACTGCTAAAGAAATCGCTTATGTACCAATTCCAAAAGGTGGCATTAAAATGTCAATGTCACACTAAGTATTGGTAGGATGCTATTCATGATAGCATCCTAGTTTAACCGCCCTCAAAATAGGACAGCAAAAAATAGAAAATCCTTTATGATAAAACTAAAAATCCCATAAACCTTTTTTAGAATATCTTTTTGTAAAAGATATTCATTAGTTGATACTGTTTTAAATTTGCAAATAATTTATTACATAAAATTCAAATTACACCTAGCGTAAATAAGGAGAGTAACTGTAGAATGGCTAACTACAAGGAGAATTACTATGCAAAATGATATTACTTTTTACCAACGCTTTAAGTCTGATATTTTGGCTGGTTTAAAAATTATTACTATTCGCGATAGGAGTGAATCACACTTTAAAGTTGGTGATGAGCTACGTGTTGGTACTTTTGAAACTAATGAATACTTTTGTACCATAAAAATAATGAGTGTTACACCAATCACTCTTGAACAATTAACTGAAGAACATGCAAAACAAGAGAATATGACATTGAGTGATTTAAAAAAGGTGATTTTAGATATTTACCCAGATGAAAGACATTTTTTTGTAATTCGTTTTTCTCTTTTATGATCATAAAAAAATACGCGTTTGAACGCGTATTTTTATTTTTGATAAAAACAATCTAATGTCATGATCTATTTAAGGGTTGCACATATAAAGTTAAACCATCAACAGAGATAACCTCAACACGCTGGCCCGCGTTAAGATCTTGATTACACTTGGCTGGCCAAGTCCCATCTTTGATTTTTACTCTTCCCGAACCATTAATAATAGGGACAGTGACAATAGTTTTTATACCAATTAAATCTTGTTGAGGCTGATTGATTTCACTTTTGCTGGATTTATCTTGTCCATTTCTTCGAAGCCAAAACCACCAAAGATAAGCAGATATAACCGTCAGAATTGCAAATAAGATCCATAAAGTTGACCAAGAAAGTGGTAATGCCCAAGCCATTAAACCAACAATTATGGCTGCACACCCAGCCCAAAGCCCATACCCACTTGTGCCAATTAATTCAGCAATCAGTAAAATACCGCCTAAAGCGATAAACACCCAATGAGGTGAATTATAGAAAACCATAAAAAAATCAGTCATTACGCTACCTTCAAAATCGATTAAGTTAAAAAACTCAAACATATAATCCATGGCTTTTATCAAAAAGTTTTAGGAAATATTGTGTTTAAGTATAAAGTTCGATTTCTATTTCGTATTTTTAAGCAATTCAGCAATACCACCAATACTGCCCATTAAACTTGACGCATCAAGAGGCACCATAATAACTTTACTGTTATCAGCTGAACCAATTTGTTGTAGCGCTTCAGTATATTTTTGTGCAACAAAGTAGTTAATGGCATTTATATTACCTGCTGCAATGGCATCTGATACCATTTGAGTTGCTCTAGCTTCAGCTTCGGCAGCACGTTCACGCGCTTCGGCTTGTAAAAAGGCTGATTGTTTTTCACCTTCAGCTTTTAAAATTTCAGATTGTTTTTCACCTTCTGAGCGTAAAATCGCTGCTTGACGAATACCTTCCGCTTCAAGAATTTCCGCACGTTTATTACGTTCAGCCTTCATTTGTGCGTTCATTGCCGCAATGAGTTCTGCCGGTGGGCGAACATCTCGAATTTCGATACGTGTGATTTTTATTCCCCAAGGACTTGTTGCATCATCAACAATATTTAGTAACTTAGAATTAATGTGATCACGTTGGGATAACATTTCATCTAATTCCATACTACCTAAAACGGTACGAATATTGGTCATCATTAAATTAATCACAGCACGTTCTAATTGATTAACTTGATATGCTGCCCTTGCTGCTTCTTGCACTTGAATAAAACACACAGCATCAATTTGTACATTGGCGTTATCTTTCGATATCACTTCTTGTGATGGAATATCAAGAACTTGTTCCATCATATTAATTTTACGACCAACACCATCCATAAAAGGGATAATGATGTTTAAACCTGGTTCAAGTGTATGTGTATATTTACCAAAACGCTCAATAGTATATTGATAACCTTGGGGAACAATAGTAATGCCTTTCAAAACGGTGATTAAAGCAAGTAAAACAATAATAAAGATGGCGATATAAAATACTGGCATAGTTTAATTTCCTTATATTTATAATTAAATATGACTAGTTATTCTAAGCATTATTTTATTATTTGACTAGTTATAATTGATTTTTATAATGAAATTTATGATTGTTCGAATTTGTTAATACCTATAATTCATGCGTTGATAAGTTACAAAATGTTAAATCTCAAAATTTACCATGGAATAAGCAAAGTAATTTAGAACAAGAAATTAAAGAAGGCTATCCTTGAGTCAAGTGTGAGACGCTTATGTTAAAAAAGATATGGGATATTATCGTTTTGATCAAAAAATTGAAGAATAATTGAATCTTTATTTTTATCGCGTTTATTACATTATGAAGTGATAAGTTTTTATATGTTATTATTTACTTGACATTGAACCAATGAACTAGTTTAATAGTACAAAATTTACTTTAAACAGATAATATAATGAAACGTCAATATTTCTTTACTCACTTTTGTCAAGTCGCTAGCTTTGGTTGGTGGTGCATTACTTTTTGTGGGTAATGTAGTGAAGTATTGTCTTAATTTACAAAACCCGCACTAGGCGGGTTTTTTCGTTTTAAGCAAAGAAAAAATCGATATGAATTAAAATTAAACATAAATAGAGAGACAACAATGAACAAGCACGTACTAACGCAGATCACCAAAACGATTGATTATTATCAAAATCCAACCCAAGTGTTTTATCAATTATGTGATAGTAGACCTGCAACATTGTTGCTTGAATCTGCTGAAATAGATAATAAGCAAGGAATTAAAAGTGTCATGATTGTTGATAGTGCCTTACGTATTTCGGCAATTAACAATGAAGTAACTGTTAAGGCTTTGACTACAAATGGCGAAAAACTATTACCTTTATTACAAAAGAACTTTTTAGATAAGTTAGATAATATCCAACTGAATGAACAAACGCTTAAATTGGTATTTCCTACTATCAACAATATGCAAGATGAAGATTCAAGGTTAAAGTCATTATCCGTCTTTGATGTATTAAGAACCTTATTAACTATTGTAGATAATACCGAACAATATGGGCAAGATGCAATTTTTGTTGGCGGCCTATTTTGTTATGATCTTGTCGCTAGTTTTGAACAACTTCCTATTTTGCCGAGTGAGCAACGTTGCCAAGATTTCTGTTTTTATTTAGCTGAAACACTATTAGAAATAAATCATCAAGATCATGTGTCAATTTTAAAATCAACAGCCTTTACGTCTGATGCACTAGAAATTGAACGGTTGACATTAAGATTAGCTGACCTACAAGCAACGTTAAATCAACCAATGAAGCCCATTTATACAAAATCGTTTGCTAATATTAATGTGACTTGTAATAAAAGTGATGATGATTTCAACACGATGGTGAAAAAGATGCAAGATGCGATTCAGCAGGGGGAAATCTTTCAAGCTGTACCTTCACGGCGTTTTTCACTACCTTGTCCTGAGCCGTTATCTGCTTATCAGGTATTAAAAATCCATAACCCAAGCCCTTACATGTTTTATATGCAAGATCAAGATTTTGTCTTATTTGGTGCATCACCAGAAAGCGCACTTAAATATACTAAAGCAACAAATCAAGTTGAAATCTATCCGATTGCTGGTACACGCCCACGAGGATTAACCATAAACGGCGAAATTGATCACGATTTAGATAGCCGTTTAGAGCTTGAAATGCGCACTGATAAAAAAGAGCTTGCAGAACACTTAATGCTAGTGGATTTAGCACGTAATGATTTAGCTCGCATTTGCCAGCCAGGCACGCGTTATACCAAAGACTTATTAAAAGTAGATCGTTATTCATTTGTGATGCATTTAGTTTCACGGGTAGTTGGTCAGTTACGTAATGATTTAGATGCACTTTATGCTTACCAAGCGACTATGAATATGGGGACATTAACTGGTGCGCCAAAAGTGCGTGCTATGCAATTAATTGCTGAATCTGAAAAAGTTAAACGGGGTAGCTACGGTGGGGCGGTTGGTTATTTTACTGCTCATGGCGATCTTGATACCTGTATTGTGATTCGTAGTGCTTATGTCGAAGATGGTATTGCGACAGTTCAAGCAGGTAGTGGTGTGGTATTAGATTCCGAACCTCAGTTAGAATCCGATGAATCGCGCAACAAAGCGCGAGCAGTAATTCAAGCTATCATGGCAGCACATAATGTAGAGGGTGTATTGTAATGGCTAATATTTTATTTATTGATAATATTGATTCGTTTACTTATAACTTAGTTGATCAATTGCGAAATAGCCAACATTGTGTGACTATTTATCGTAATACCATTCCTGCTGATGTCATTATTGAAAAATTATCACACATGCAACATCCTATTTTAATGTTATCTCCTGGACCTGGTACGCCGAGCGAAGCAGGTTGTATGCCTGAATTGCTTAAACGTTTAAAAGGTAAATTGCCTATTATTGGTATTTGTCTTGGGCACCAAGCTATTGTTGAATCTTATGGGGGAACAATTGTTCCTGCAGGCGATATCTTACATGGCAAGGCTTCACAAATTGAGCATGATGAGCAAGCCATGTTTACAGGATTACCAAACCCACTACCTGTTGCGCGTTATCACTCTTTAAAAGGTGAAAATATCCCAAAAAATCTGACTATTAATGCGATTTTCAATAATATTGTCATGGCGGTGCGTAATGATGAAGATCGGGTTTGTGGTTTTCAGTTTCATCCTGAATCGATTTTAACTATTCAAGGGGAAAAATTACTAGAACAAACTATTGAGTGGGCGCTTCATTCATCAGAGACAAAAGGAAAGTTACAACAAGAAGCTATAGTTGATAAGCAAGAGTACAATATTCAACCTGTGCTAAATAAATTATATTTAGGGCAATTGCTCACACAAGAAGAAAGTAAAATATTATTCAATTTAATTATTCAAGGTAAGATTGAACCAACAGTATTAGCCACCGCAATTATTAGTATGAAAGTGCGTGGTGAAACACCTGATGAAATTGCCGGTGCAGCGCAGGCTTTGCTTGAAAATGCAGATGTTTTTGATGTGCCAGATTATGATTTTACCGACATTGTTGGTACTGGTGGTGATGGTACTAATAGTATTAATATCTCAACGGCAAGTGCTTTTGTGGCAGCTGCATTAGGTTATAAAGTGGCTAAGCATGGTAATCGTGGTGTATCAAGCAAATCAGGCTCTTCAGATGTGCTTTCCGCTTTGGGTATTAAATTAAATATGTCTGCACAAGCATCTCGGCAGGCATTAGACGATCTTGGCGTATGCTTCTTGTTTGCTCAGCAATATCATTCAGGTTTTCGTCATGCAGCGTCAGTTCGTCAGCAGTTAAAAACTCGGACTATTTTTAATGTGTTAGGGCCGTTGATTAATCCATCTCGTCCAAAACGGATTTTATTAGGCGTATACCATCCAGATTTGATTAAACCAATTGCTGAAACATTAAAAATGCTTAACTACCAACATGCATATGTGGTGCATGGTGCGGGTATGGACGAAGTTGCTATTCATGGTGAAACTCAAGTGGCCGAAGTTAAGGATGGTCAAATTGGCTATTTTACGCTGACTCCAGATGATTTTGGATTGCCGGCATTTACCTTAAAAGATATTGAAGGTGGGACACCTGAACAGAATCGTGATATGTTAATTGCTATTTTACAAGGTCATGGTAAGCCCGCACATGAATCGGCAATTGCCGCTAATGTCGCGATGTTAATGAGTTTGTTTGGCGATTCAGATTTAAAACAAAATGCTCAGCGAGCAATCGAAATGATGCATAGCGGTAAAGCTTATTTGCTATTACAACAATTAGCCGCAAGATAACAAGTGGAGAATAACATGACAATTTCAGCTTTAGCAAAAGATGTTGAAATGGCAACAGTATTAAAAAAGATCATCAAAGATAAACAGATATGGCTCGTTGAACAACAAGCCATAAAACCACTTGATACATTTAAATCAACGGTAATACCAAGTGATCGTGATTTTTATCAGGCAATAAGCCAACGCAAAAACGTGTTTATTTTAGAGTGTAAAAAAGCATCACCATCAAAGGGATTGATTCGAAATGATTTTGATCCAGCCCATATTGCTAGAGTATACAAAAATTACGCTTCGGCAATATCGGTACTGACTGACGAAAAATATTTCCAAGGTAGCTTTGAATTTTTGCCGTTAGTCCGTAATCAAGTCACACAGCCAGTGCTTTGTAAGGACTTTATTATCGACGAATACCAAATCTATTTAGCGCGTTATTATCAAGCCGATGCGATATTATTAATGCTATCGGTATTGACTGATGATGAATATCAGCATTTAAGCCATATTGCTCATCAACTTAACATGGGGATATTAACTGAAGCTAGCACTGAAGATGAAGTCGAGCGTGCAATTCAACTTGGTGCTAAAGTAATCGGCATTAATAATCGTAATTTAAGGGATCTGACGGTTGATCTAAATCGGGTAAAAGTGTTATCTAAATCCATTCCTGATAATCGCATAATTATTAGTGAATCGGGCATTTATACTCACAATCAGGTTAAAGAGCTCAGTACTTACGCTAATGGCTTTTTAATCGGCAGTGCATTGATGTCTGAACCTAATTTAGAACTAGCAATTCGTAAAGTGACGCTAGGTGAAAATAAAGTCTGTGGCTTAACCCGTGCCGAAGATGCTGTAAGTGCTTATCAAGCGGGCGCAGTCTATGGCGGTTTGATTTTTGTTCCAAATTCTGCTCGTTATATACAACCAGTTAAAGCTCGAACAGTGATTGCAGGAGCACCACTTAATTGGGTAGGTGTCTTTCAAAATGAAGAAATCGAAATTGTGTGCCAAATAGCAAAACAACTATCTCTATATGCAGTTCAACTGCATGGCGATGAAGATGACAATTATATACAAAAATTACGTCACCAATTACCAAAAGATTGCCAAATATGGAAAGCATTGAGTATTGGTGATGTTATGCCCAAATATAGTAATTCATTAGTTTCTCGTTACATATTTGATAATGGAGCTGGTGGTACGGGCAAACATTTTGATTGGTCTATACTTACTGATCATAATTTAAGTAATGTCATCCTAGCTGGTGGCATTAACCCACAAAATATAAAATCAGCTATAGCAACGGGTGTCATTGGTGTTGATCTTAACTCAGGCGTTGAAGCTTTGCCCGGAATAAAAGATAAACAGAAAATACAAGCTGCATTTGAACAAATTTAATTTTTTATTTAAAAGGAAATGGTCATGTCTAAATTAAATCCTTATTTTGGTGAATTTGGTGGGCAATATGTTCCCCAAATATTAGTGCCAGTACTTGAACAACTTGAAGATGCTTTTGTTTCTGCAATCAATGATCCTAGCTTCCAAAAAGAATTTAACGATTTATTAGTTAACTATGCCGGTAGGCCAACGGCATTAACGCTATGTAAAAATTTAACGGCTGGCACGAAAACCAAACTTTATTTAAAACGAGAAGATTTAGTGCATGGCGGTGCCCACAAAACTAATCAAGTTTTAGGACAAGCGTTACTAGCTAAAAGAATGGGGAAAACTGAAATTATTGCCGAAACAGGTGCTGGGCAACATGGTGTTGCTTCGGCTTTAGCCTGCGCACTACTTGGTTTAAAATGCCGAATTTATATGGGGGCTAAAGACGTTAAACGTCAAGCACCAAATGTGTTTAGAATGCGTTTAATGGGAGCAAAGGTGATCCCTGTTGAAACAGGATCTGCAACGTTAAAAGATGCCTGCAACGAAGCATTGCGCGATTGGTCGGGGAGTTACGAAAAAGCGCATTATATGCTAGGCACGGCAGCGGGGCCTCATCCTTTTCCAACCATTGTGAGAGAATTTCAGCAGATGATCAGTCGTGAGGCTAAACAACAAATCCTTGAAAAAGAAGGGCGCCTACCTGATGCGGTAATTGCTTGCGTTGGTGGTGGTTCAAATGCAATTGGTATGTTTGCTAATTTTATTGAAGAAAAAACGGTCAGATTAATTGGCGTTGAACCTGGTGGACATGGTATTGAAAGTGGTGAACATGGCGCTTCATTAAAACATGGTAAGCTTGGTATCTACTTTGGTATGAAATCACCTATGATGCAGACTGATGAAGGACAGATTGAAGAATCCTACTCAATCTCAGCTGGATTAGATTTTCCATCAGTTGGTCCTCAGCATGCTTACTTAGATAGTATCGGTCGAGCAGATTACGTTTCAATTACTGATGATGAAGCATTAGACGCTTTTAAGGCTTTGTCACGTAGTGAAGGTATTATCCCGGCATTAGAGTCATCGCATGCTTTGGCCTATGCTATTAAAATGATCAAAGAAAACCCAAACAAAGAACAATTATTAATTGTGAACTTATCAGGCCGTGGTGATAAAGATATCTTTACCGTTTATGACATTTTAAAAGCAAAAGGAGAAGTTGAATGAACCGTTATCAAAAACTGTTTGCAACATTGACAGCCGAAAAAAGAGGTGCTTTTGTTCCTTTTGTACCTGTTGGAGATCCAACGCCAGAACTGTCTTTTAAAATCATCCAAACCTTGATTGAATCAGGGGCTGACGCTTTAGAATTAGGCATCCCATTTTCAGATCCAATGGCGGATGGGCCAACGATTCAAAATGCCAATATACGTGCATTTAAAGGTGGAATAACCGTTGAAAAGTGTTTTGAGATGTTAGGTAATGTTAGAGCGCATTACGCTAATATTCCAATAGGATTACTCATTTATGCAAATTTAATATTCAAAAACGGGATTGATAACTTTTACGCCAAATGCGCTAAAGCGGGCATTGATTCGGTATTAATTGCCGATGTTCCTGTTGAATATTCAAAAGAATTTACTGCGGTAGCCGAAAAATATAATATAGCGCCAATATTTATTTGCCCACCTAATGCAGATGATAATGTAATTAAAAATATTGCCAAGCACGGTAAAGGTTATACCTATTTAGTCTCACGTGCTGGAGTTACAGGTGCGGAAAATCGTGCTAATAAACCGCTGACTCATTTATTACAAAAATTGACGGAGTTTGGAGCTCCTCCTGCTATCCAAGGGTTTGGTATTTCCGAACCAGATCAAGTTAGCGCAGCTATTAAATCAGGCGCGGCAGGAGCCATTAGTGGTTCGGCAACGGTTAAAATTATTGAAAAAAATCTTGATAATCCTGAACAAATGCTTAGCCAGTTAGCGCATTTTGTTCAAACAATGAAAAAGGCAACGAATCAGTCATTATAGTAATAAGTAATGGTCGCAATAATCGGCTTGAAAAAATGGTTATTGCGCCAATATTCATTTTATTGTTATGCTTGAATTTATTGATACCCACATCTAAAGTAACCAGTAATTTTGTTTGATAACTTCAAGCATATTTAATAAAATTAATAGGATTTTAAGTTGCATTTTATTC
Organism: Gilliamella sp. HK2; assembly: GCF_001690265.1. Lineage (NCBI taxonomy): Bacteria > Pseudomonadati > Pseudomonadota > Gammaproteobacteria > Orbales > Orbaceae > Gilliamella > Gilliamella sp. HK2. Next base: position 36,558 of record NZ_LZGV01000094.1, on the reverse strand, counting down.
AAAATACGGTATAATTGTCATTCATCTATCGCGGGGTGGAGCAGCTTGGTAGCTCGTCGGGCTCATAACCCGAAGGTCGTTGGTTCAAATCCAGCCCCCGCAACCACTTGAATTTTCATTCATAAACCATCTATTCTGTTATTGTTTGGAAGTTAAAATAAAGTGGCTTCATTAATAGTTAGTTTTTAAATGTAAGCCTCGCATGTCGAGGTTTTTTTGCGTGTTGAGATTTAAGCGTAAGTTTAAAAAGAATGTTGGGCTTTATGCCCTTTTTTTATTTTCTGCAGTGGAGGTTTGTTTGGCTAATATAGAACAGCAATTGACCGATATCATTCAAGAACCTGTGAATGCACTAGGCTTTGAATTAGTTGGTGTTGAATACATTCGCGGCCGTTATCCTGTGTTACGTGTTTATATTGATAGTGAAAATGGTATAACTGTTGATAATTGCGCTGATGTTAGCCGACAAATTAGTTCAGTGCTTGATGTCGAAGACCCTATAAAAGATGCTTATAATCTTGAAGTTTCATCGCCTGGCATGGATAGACCTTTGTTTACGATAGAACACTATCAACGTTTTGTTGGTGAAGAAGTCGCAATTAGTTTACGTATTGCTGTTGCTAACCGGCGTAAGTGGAAAGGGCGAATTAAGTCTATTGATAATGAGATGATTACATTAACTGTGGATGATAATGATGAAGTGTTTGCTTTTAGTAATATTCAAAAAGCGAATATAGTACCTAATTTTAACCTTAAATAGAGTACGGGTGTAAAGGATGAATAAAGAAATTTTAGCTGTTGTTGAAGCGGTATCAAATGAGAAAGCGCTTACGCGTGACAAAATTTTTGAAGCATTAGAAACCGCATTAGCAACGGCCACTAAAAAGAAGCACGCTGTTGATATTGATGTTATAGTAAAAATTGATCATAAAACAGGTGATTACGATACTTTCCGCCGTTGGCTTGTGGTTAATGAAGTTACGCAACCAACTAAAGAAATGACATTGGATGCAGCACAATATGAAGATGCATCTGTCAAATTGGGTGATTATGTTGAAGAGCAAATTGAATCGGTAGCTTTTGACCGTATTACCACACAAACAGCGAAACAAGTCATTGTGCAGAAAGTACGTGAAGCTGAACGTGCTATGGTAATTGACATGTTTAGAAATCGTATTGGTGATATTGTGACTGGTATTGTCAAAAAAACCAATCGTGACAGTGTGATCCTAGACTTAGGCAATAATGCAGATGCCATGATGTCGCGTCATGATATGTTACCGCGTGAAAACTTCCGAATTGGTGACCGTGTACGTGGTATTTTATATTTAATTGAGCAAAACAATAAACCCGCACAACTTTGCGTTAGTCGTTCAAATCCAGAAATGATGGAAGAGCTATTCCGTATTGAAGTACCAGAAATTGGTGAAGAAATGATTGACATTAAAGGCGTGGCTCGTGATCCTGGTTCTCGCGCTAAAATTGCGGTGAGTAGTAATGACCGCCGTATTGACCCTGTTGGTGCTTGTGTGGGAATGCGCGGTGCACGAGTTCAAGCTGTTTCGAATGAATTTGGTGGTGAGCGTATTGATATTGTTTTATGGGATGATAATCCAGCACAATACGTAATTAACGCCATGGCACCTGCCGATGTTGTTTCGATTGTTGTTGATGAAGATAAGCACACCATGGATGTAGCAGTCAATGCCGAAACTTTACCGCAGGCTATTGGTCGAAATGGTCAAAATATTCGTTTAGCTTCTCAGCTTACTGGTTGGACACTAAATGTGATGACTACTGAAGATTTGCAAGAAAAACACCATGCAGAATCTTTTGCTGCAATCAATAATTTAATTAAACATCTTGATATTGATGAAGGGCTTGCACAGTTATTAGTTGAAGAGGGCTTTACTTCGCTCGAAGAGCTTGCCTATGTGCCAGTTGACGAGTTGCTTGAAATTGATGAATTGGATGAAGATTTAGTTCAAGCATTGAGAAGCCGAGCAAAAGACGCATTGACAACAATGGCTCTAGCAAATAGTGGTGATAAACAGCCTGCGCAAGATTTACTTGAATTGCCAGGTATGACACAAGAATTAGCCTATCAACTAGCGCAACATGACATCATTACTTTGGAAGATTTAGCAGAACAAGGTACTGATGATCTAAATGATATTGAAGGCTTAACAAGCGAACAAGCTGGCGATTTTATTATGGCTGCACGTAATATTTGTTGGTTTGCAGATGAATAATTGAGGGAAAGTAATACATGACCAAAGTATCAATCGAAACACTGGCTCAAGAGATAAACACTCCAGTGCAAACACTTTTGCAACAGTTTGCCGATGCAGGTATGAATAAATCAGCATCAGATACTGTGACACAAAAGGAAAAAGAAGCTTTGCTTGCTCATTTAAAACCTCAGCAAGGCCCAACAAAGTTAACATTGCAACGTAAAACGCACTCAACCTTGAATGTGTCGAGCGGTGGTGGCAAAAGCAAAGAAATCAAAGTAGAAGTTCGTAAAAAACGAACTTTTGTCAAACGCGATCCAGCTGAAATTGCTGCCGAGCAAGAAAAGGCTCGTCTTGAAGCTGAGCAAAAAGCGAAGGAAGAAGCCGAATTAAAGGCTCGTAAAGAAGCTGAAGAAAAAGAGAAGAAAGCTGCAGAAGAAGCGAAAAAACGTGCCCAAGAAGAAAAAGCTAAAGCTGCGCAAGAACATTCAGTTGATCCAAAAGTGAAAAAAGCCCAAGAAGAAAAAGCACGTTTAGAGGCAGAAGCTAACGAAATTAAACGTAAAGCTGAAGAAGAAAGTCGCCGAAAATTAGAGGAAGATGCTAAACGTATGGCAGAGGAAGCTCGTAAGCTAGCTGAACAATATAGCGATGTTGAAGATAATGATAATACCGAAGATGAAGATTATCATGTGACAACTTCTAAATACGCTAGAGCAGCTGAAGACGATACTGATCGTGAAGTTGAAAGCGCTCGTGGCCGAGGTCGCAACACTAAACAGACCAAGCAGAAAAAAGGTAGCAAATTATCAGAAGGTAAAGCAGAGCGAGAAGAAGCTCGCGCAGCAACACGTAGTGGCCATAAAAAGAAAGGCAAAAGCACCTTACAACAGGGTTTTAATAAACCTGTTCAAGCAGTTAATCGCGATGTTGTTATTGGTGAAACCATCACTGTGGCTGAATTAGCTAATAAGATGGCAGTAAAAGGTTCAGAAGTAATCAAAACAATGATGAAAATGGGTGCAATGGCAACCATCAATCAGGTCATTGATCAAGAGACAGCGCAACTTGTTGCTGAAGAGATGGGGCATAAAGTTGTGCTTCGTCGTGAAAATGAACTAGAAGAATCACTGATGAGTGATCGTGATACTGGTGCAGAAAAAGTCGCACGCGCTCCTGTTGTAACCATTATGGGGCACGTTGACCACGGTAAAACTTCATTACTTGATTATATTCGTAAAGCAAAAGTTGCTTCAGGCGAAGCAGGTGGGATCACTCAGCACATTGGTGCTTACCATGTGAAAACCGCTAATGGTGAAATTACGTTCTTAGATACTCCTGGCCATGCGGCCTTTACGTCAATGCGTGCTCGTGGAGCTAAAGCAACTGATATAGTTGTACTTGTTGTTGCAGCTGATGATGGCGTTATGCCACAAACCATTGAAGCTATCCAACATGCTAAAGCGGCAAATGTGCCAATGGTTGTTGCGGTAAACAAAATTGATAAACCAGAAGCCGATCCCGAGCGTGTAAAAGGTGAACTAGCTCAATATGGTGTCATGTCAGAAGATTGGGGCGGAGATACGCAGTTTGTTCATGTTTCGGCAAAAGCGGGAACAGGTATTGATCAACTTCTTGAAGCTATTTTATTACAAGCTGAAGTACTTGAACTGACTGCATACGAATCAGGTATGGCAAGTGGCGTAGTTATTGAGTCGTTCCTTGATAAAGGTCGAGGCTCTGTTGCAACAGTGCTTGTTCAATCAGGAACTTTACGTAAAGGCGATATTGTTCTTTGTGGATTTGAATATGGACGCATTCGAGCTATGCGTAATGAACTTGGTAAAGAAGTAACAGAAGCGGGTCCATCAATACCGGTTGAAATCCTCGGCTTGTCTGGTGTGCCATCTGCTGGTGATGAAGCTACCGTTGTACGTGACGAAAAGAAAGCGCGTGAAGTTGCTCTTTATCGACAAGGTAAATTCCGTGATGTAAAACTTGCTCGTCAGCAAAAAGCGAAACTTGAAAACATGTTTACTAACATGACAGAAGGCGATGTTTCTGAACTTAATATCGTATTAAAAGCGGACGTTCAAGGTTCTGCTGAAGCGATTTCTGACTCATTACTTAAACTTTCAACAGATGAAGTTAAAGTTAAAATTATTGGCTCAGGGGTGGGGGGGATCACAGAAACCGATGCTTCTCTAGCTGCTGCATCAAATGCGATTATTTTGGGCTTTAATGTTCGTGCTGATGCATCCGCACGTAAAGTGATTGAATCAGAAAACTTAGATTTACGTTACTATTCAGTGATTTATGATCTCATTGATGAAGTTAAACAAGCAATGAGCGGTATGCTTGCGCCAGAGTATAAACAACAAATTATCGGCCTTGCTGAAGTGCGTGATGTATTTAAATCACCTAAATTTGGTGCAATTGCCGGCTGTATGGTCACTGAAGGTGTGGTTAAACGTCATAATCCAATTCGTGTACTGCGTGATAATGTGGTTATTTACGAAGGTGAACTTGAGTCATTGCGTCGTTTTAAAGATGATGTCAACGAAGTTCGCAACGGAACGGAATGTGGTATTGGGGTGCGTAACTACAATGATGTTCGTGTCGGTGATGCGATCGAAGTCTTTGAAACTATCGAAATCAAGCGTACGATCTAATTATTACGCTATCATGTTATAAGCAAGGTTTACGCCTTGCTTATTCATATTTTAAGGAAAATAGATATGGCAAAAGCATTTAATCGTTCATCTCGGGTTGGACATGAATTACAAAAAGAAATTGCAATTATCTTACAACGTGAAATTAAAGATCCACGTTTAGGCATGGTAACCGTTTCAGGTGTTGATATTTCGCGTGATCTTTCGTACGCTAAAGTTTTTGTGACGTTCTTAAATGATGATGATCCACAAGTTATCGAACAAGGTTTAACAGTCCTTAATGAAGCTAAAGGTTATATTCGTACCTTAATTGGCAAAGCTATGAGCTTGCGAATCATTCCTGAAATCAAATTCTTTTATGATGAGTCATTAGTGAAAGGTATGCAGATGTCGAGTTTGGTTGCGGATGTGATTAAACAAGATAATGAGCGTCACAAAGATTAATATTAAAAACAACCCTGATATTTGTCAAAATTTTCAGGTAAACATGTGTTTCAATATAAAATGATGAATATAAAAAAAGCCCGCCGTGATATTCACGGCGTTTTGTTGCTAGATAAGTCACAAGGTATGACATCAAACGACGCACTGCAAAAGGTGAAAAGGCTATTTAATGCCAAAAAAGCAGGGCACACAGGGGCACTTGATCCATTAGCGACAGGCATGCTGCCTATCTGTTTTGGTGAAGCGACTAAGTTTTCTCAGTATTTATTAGATTCAGACAAACGTTATCGAGTAATAGCTAAACTCGGCGAGCGTACTGATACTTCTGATGCTGACGGTCAAATTATTTGTAGCAAACCCGTTAATATAAGTGAGTCGCAAATTAATGAAGCATTAACGCATTTTCGCGGTGACATTTTGCAAGTGCCAACCATGTTTTCGGCATTGAAATATCAAGGTAAACCACTTTACGAATATGCTCGCCAAGGTATTGTTATTGAGCGAGAGGCAAGACCTATTACCGTTTATGACAATCAATTTATCCAATTTGACACTATAAAAAACGAATTAACGTTAGAGATACATTGCTCTAAAGGAACCTATATTCGAACCATTATTGATGATTTAGGTGAGCTACTGGGGTGTGGGGCACATGTTATTTATTTAAGACGATTACAAGTTGCTAATTACCCAATTGAAAAAATGGTCACTTTAGATGATTTACAAAATATGGTGTTGAAAGATGAATTGCTAATGCCAATTGATAGCCCCTTACAAGATTGCCAAAAAGTGACATTAACTGATGAGCAAAGTAAAGATATTTTATTCGGGCGGAGTATTGAACTTGATAATAGCATACCAGTTGAAACACAAGTAAGAATCTACCAAGGCAAACAATTTATTGGCGTAGGAACGCAACGATTTAGGCAACTGTCACCAAAACGCTTAGTATCAATCTCTTAATATCCTTTTGTATTGTATATAGTTTTTAGTGTTATTGGCTAAAAAAGTTAGTGAAAAGAACATGTAAATGTATAGCTCAATAAAATATTGATTCAGCTTCAATAATATGACATTGTTTGATTGTTTTCTTGTTATTGTTTATGCGTTTGCAAAGCAAAGTTGCGGACGCTTTCCCCATTTCATACAAAGGCTTATTTATTCGGCTTAACCTATCTAATTCATTATATTGCCTATTTTGCGAATGACTAAGATAAGTAATGATTAATGGTTGCATAAGTTGCGCTTCACTTTCATTGGCCTGATGTACGGCTCCTAAAACGACACTATAAGGCGATAGGTAATGTTGTTCGTTGTGGTAATTCTCATCCAAATAATTTAAATTTGTATTATCACAGCAGACAATAGCTGTTGGGGGATTATTAGTATTGATTAGCCTTTTAATTGCTGATCTGCCATGATCATAAGTGATGCAATTTGGAATAAGATAATTTGTATTAATCGTTATATTTTTTCTTAACAAAGCTTGTTTATAGCCTTGCAAAAAAAGTATGGAGCTATGATTATTGTTATCATTAAATAAAACTGCGATTTTAGTATGTGAATTATTTAGCAAATATTGTGTTATTTGGTAGCCAATGACTAAATGATCAAAATAGACACATGCATAATTAAGCGAAAAATGATTAATGAGAACAAGTGGCGGTAAGATTTTTTTAAAATGCCTTAATTCTGATAAATAGGCTGCATCATTAATGATTAAAATGCCTGCAAAATTGTTTTGGTTAATATATTTAATTAAATAATAAATATCTTTTTTAGTTTGATAAGGAAAGCGAAAATAAAAAATGATATAACCTGCCTGTTTCAAGGTTTGTTCCAAACCACAATTTATTAAAGTTCGAGTGATAAATTGATTATCAAGTACAAGTATTTTATTTGAGCCATTAGCATTCATCGATGATTTAAAATTGTCATGAATGTCAATATTTAGTTCTTCAATGGCCTTATACACTTTAGATTGCGTTATTGGCGAGGTTAAATGGGGTTTATTTAAAACCCTTGATACTGAGGCTATTGATAAGTTAGCTTGTTTTGCAATGGTTGATAGAGTGCTTTTTGCCATAATGAATAATCTTAAGTGATAACTATGATTGATTACTTTAGCGGTAAGCTTCCAATCTGTAATCCGATAGCATTTATTTTTTGGATCTGTGTTCCAAAACATCCATCATAATTTATTTAATAAAGCTCAAATTAATATGTTTGATTGAAAATTATGGAAGCAACCATATTTTCACCTTAATACATGACAAAATTAGAGTGTAATGTCAGCTTGGTAATTAAAAATATGAGTAAATAATTAATCAACAGCTAGGGATGCATTTAATGTATAGTGAATATAGCATTAGTTATCGATATTGCGCTTTGCACTATAAACAGATAAAGAGCAAGTTTTACTTAATTGACAAAAAATATATAATTGAATTACTTCGCTAATAATAAGGTAGTAACAATAATATATGAAACTAATACATTTCTTTAATGCAATGCTATTGATACTGAGTTTTTTTACTTATGGTCATACTCTTGATATTAATCCCAAATATCGTGGTGAGCCATTCTTTGCTAAGGTTGATTTATATCAATTAGAACAGGATTGTTTAAGGAACGAAGATGAATATCAAAAACTTGATAAAAAAGAAAAGGTAAAATATAACAGTCGTTGCCCATTGCATAATTTAAAATTTGATTTTAAAAAATTAGATGATTTAATCAATGATGATTCTCTTGTTTATAATGGTAACGATTTTCAACTGAAATTGGGCATTGCTCTAGCTAACCCTGATAGCAAAAATCAAGAATATTTACCTAATTTAGGAAGAAATATTACATTATCTTTGATCAACAAAAATCAGGTAAGTGATAAACTATTATTAGCAAATAACGCTTTTTCTGATAATCCAGATCTTTGGCATGGTTTTCAATATTACTATATAGCACCAAGTGGCGATATTTATACATTATCGTCTATAAAATCAGAACCAATAGAATCTCAGTCTGGAACGTTTCCTCGATTGTGGAAACATTACAATATTGATACAAGTAATATGAAATTTATGCTTAAAGAAGTATTAATTGGAGCGCCAGAAGCAACTTACCAAATCATTTACCCAAATCAATTTAATACCTATTTTCATGAAGGCGCTGTTGAGTACGGTATAACATTAGAACAGTCAATTGAACTTTTTAATCAATTGCCTAGTACTGGTTCTTCTGATTATAGCCTTGGTTTTAGAGTATATAATTATTATCAAGATCAGCTAAAAAAGAAAATAAAATTGCTTGATAACAAAAAACATCAGCAAGAATCGTTTTCACTGTTAAATGAAAATATGAATAAAGCTTGTTTAACAACGCTAGCGCCAATTTATGAACGGGATATTGATCCTTATTTAAACAAAGTGTTGACTTGCTTAATTGAACAGCAACGACAAGCAATAAAACACATAGAAAGTGAGTTAGCCAATTAGTATGGGAGGTAATAACCTATACTCATTGGTTATCATAAAATTTATTTGCAAAAGATAAATTAGTTCATGCAGATTTGAATAAGACTAAATCATTGAAAGGTTAAAACAATAAAGTAAATTTAACGCAATGAATTATTTAGACATTTATATAAACTACTCGATAAGATCTAATCATCTATTGCTACTACCAAATATCTTTTTCCGCTATATTGAGCAATATAGTGGTATAATTATTGCTAAATTTTTTTATTAGTTGGGTTATAAATATGTCTGCATGGAATATTGCTATTGTTGGTGCGACAGGACAAGTGGGTTCTGCGCTAGTTGAATTATTACAACAACGTAGTTTACAAGAGAATAGTTTAAAAATTGACAATCTTTATTTAGTTGGTAGTGATAATAGTGCTGGCGAAGTTGTTCGTTATGCTGGCAAAAATTTAACTGTCACCGATAGTGCACAAATGGACTGGAGCCAGTGTCATTTTGCCTTTTTTGTGGCTAGCGCTAAAGTTAGTGAAACTTATGCGCAAATTGCGGCAGAATCGGGTTGTGTGGTTATTGATGCAAGTGGTTATTTTGCCGAGCAAGACCACATTCCATTAGTCGTGCCAAAAGTTAATAATAGTGTATTAACCGAATATCGTAATGAAAACATTATAGCGGTAGCAAGTGCGACTGTATGCCAATTGTTGCGATGTGTTGCGTCTTTAACTGACATTGAATTATTAACTAATTTACATGCTACCAGTTTTATTCCTGCATCTTTGTATGGTAAGCCTGGTGTTGATGAGCTTGCTGGACAAAGTGCTCGTTTACTAAATGGTATGCCAGTTGATAATGAACTATTTGACAAACAATTAGCATTTAACTTATTACCTATATCGCACGAACATCATGACTCAATGTTAGGTGAAAAGTCACAAGTTAACCAAATTCGTAAAGTACTTAGTAATTATGATTTACCGGTCTCGATTGAGTCAGTTATTGTGCCGGTGTTTTATGGCGTGTCACAAGCCATTAATGTATCAAGTAGCTTGCCAATTGAATTAGATATGAGCCGTTTTGGTGAGTTTGGTGTTGAGGTGCAAAACGATAACTTACCAACTCCGGTAACTGAAGTCAGCGCTGAATCAGAAAATCAGCTAACTATTAAATTATCGAATTTAAGACACAGTTATGGTCATTATGAACAAATTCAATTTTGGTCTGTTGCTGATAATATCCGTTATTTAGGGGCGCTAATGTTAATTGAGACACTTGAGATCCTTATTAATGACTACCTGTAAAATTGCTCTGGGTATTGAATATGATGGTAGTGATTACTTTGGTTGGCAACGGCAACGCGCTGTTGACTCCATCCAAGAGCGACTGGAATCTGCGCTATCGATTATTGCTAATTCACCAATAAACGTATTTTGCGCTGGCCGAACCGATGCCGGTGTACATGCAACAGGGCAAGTTATTCATTTTGAAACCCAAACAGTGCGATCACCTAGTGCTTGGACAATGGGCGTTAATTCGCATTTACCTAATAATATTGCAGTGCGTTGGTCGCAAACGGTTGATGATAACTTTCATGCGAGATTTAGCGCAACGGCTCGGCGTTACCGTTATGTGATCTATAATCACCGTTATAGACCGGCGATTTTAGCTAAAGGAGTATCACATTATTATTTGCCACTGGACGAAACCTTAATGCATCAAGCTGCACAATATTTATTAGGTGAAAATGATTTTACCTCGTTTAGAGCGACGCAGTGTCAATCATTAACCCCATGGCGTAATATTCATCATATTGAAGTTTGGCGACAAGGTGAATATATTGTTGTTGATATTAAAGCCAATGCATTTGTTCACCACATGGTGCGCAATATTGTAGGCAGTTTACTTGAAGTAGGTGCTGGTAATAAGCATCCAAAATGGATTGATGAGTTATTACAAGCTAAAGACAGAACGCAAGCTGCTGCAACGGCAAAACCTGACGGGTTATACTTGGTTCAGGTGGATTACCCATCTGAATATCAAATACCAACACAGGATTTAGGCCCCTTGTTTCTAAAATAACTGATTAAATAAATTAGATTATTTAAAAATGAATGAATTAAAAAGATGAATGTAATGAACACTAATGAAACAAGCATAAACAAAGATTATAAAAATCAAGAAGCGAAAAAATCAAATTTGCATAATATTAAGCTTCCACCACATTCAATTGAGGCTGAACAAGCGGTGCTTGGTAGTTTAATGCTTGACAACCAACGTTGGGATTCAGTATCTGAAATGATTACTGAGCGTGATTTTTACTCGCGTCATCATCAGCTGATTTTTTCTGAAATGCATACTTTGGTTGGTAAAGGAACGCCGATCGATTTAATTACGCTCTCGGAAAGCTTAGAGAGTAAGGATCTATTAACGGATGTAGGTGGCTTTGCTTATTTGGCTGAGCTTTCTAAAAACACACCAAGTGCAATTAATGTTGTTGCTTATAGTGATATTATTCGCCAACAAGCCATTTTGCGTGAGCTTATCAGCGCTTCTAACGAAATTGCTGATAACTGTTACGCTACTCAGGGTCGAGATAGCACTGAAATTTTAGACTTTGCAGAAAGTAAAATCTTTCAGATTGCCGAAAGCCGAACGAAACAAGGCGAAGGTCCTAAAAGCATTACCGAAGTATTAGAAGCCACTGTCGCTAAAATTGAAGAGCTGTTCCAACGCCCACATGATGGCGTGACAGGTGTTTCAACGGGTTATATTGATTTAGACAAAAAAACGGCAGGTTTACAGCGTTCAGACTTAATTATTATTGCTGCTCGTCCATCAATGGGGAAAACCACTTTTGCCATGAACCTGTGCGAAAATGCCGCCTTAGAGCAAGAAAAGCCCGTATTAATATTCAGCTTAGAAATGCCATCAGAACAAATTATGATGCGTATGCTAGCTTCGCTTTCACGTGTTGACCAAACACGCATTCGAACAGGGCAATTACAAGACGATGACTGGGCAAGAATTTCAAGTACGATGGGATTATTACTTGAAAAGAAAAACATCTATATTGATGACTCATCGGGTTTAACACCAATGGAACTTCGTTCACGAGCAAGGCGAATTTATCGCGAACACAAAGGGTTAAGTATGATCATGGTCGATTACTTACAACTTATGCGCGTACCGAATATATCTGAAAACCGAACGCTTGAAATTGCCGAAATATCACGTTCGTTAAAGGCCTTAGCCAAAGAACTACAAATTCCCGTTGTAGCATTATCACAGCTTAACCGTAGCTTAGAGCAACGTGCCGATAAACGACCAGTTAACTCAGACTTACGTGAATCAGGATCGATCGAACAAGATGCCGATGTGATTATGTTTATCTATCGTGATGAGGTTTATAATGAAGCATCTGAACATAAAGGCATTGCAGAAATTATTTTAGGTAAACAGCGTAATGGTCCAATTGGTAAAGTACGATTAAAATTCCAAGGTCAATTTTCGCGTTTTGATAATTATGCTGATTCCAGTAAATATTTTGATGATGAATAACGATTAAAGTTAATAAACATTAGCAACAGCATAAAAAATATGAAAGATATCTTTTACGCTGTTATTTGTTGTTAAAACAGCCGTTTTAGCAACAGTATTAACGGCGAGTTTTTTTGCTAGCAATAAACTGATAAATTTGGGCAATCAAAAAGATAGTTGCTTGTAAAATCACAATGCAGGCACTGGTTGACGCATCAGCATAATAGCTTATTAAGGTGCCCATAACGGTTGAAAACGTCGAAACCAATACGGCAATCATTAACATTCGTTCAAAGCGTTTTGTTAGCGAAAAAGCAATGATGCCTGGAGCGATGAGCATCGCAATCACTAAAATCATTCCAGCTACTTTCAGCGATCCTACAATAGTTAATGCTAACACACTCAATAAACCATAATGCAATAGTTTAACAGGCAGTCCAACAACTTTAGCTTGCACAGGATCGAAGCAGTAAAGCATGAGATCACGACGTTTAATAATAATTAAAATTGATACTATAACGGCAATGAAAATAATTTGTTTAAGTTCGTCATAACTCGTACCAAGCACATTACCGAATAAGATATGATTTAAATGTTGTGAAGTATCTACTTTTGAAAAAAGTACTAATCCAAAGGCAAACATGCCTGAAAAGACAATGCCCATGACGGTATCTTCTTTTATTCGGCTATTTTCCTTAATGTAACCGGTTGCAACCGAGCAAAATAAGCCCGAGGCAAAAGCGCCTATAATGATGGGAATTCCGGCTAAATAGGCTAGCACAATGCCGGGTAAAACGGCATGCGAAACCGCATCACCCATTAGTGACCAGCCTTTTAAAACCAAAAAACAAGAAAGCAGCGCACAAACTAGACCCGTTGCTAATGAAGCTAAAATTGCGCGTTGAATAAGAGGAAGAGTAAGTGGATAATAAATAAATTCCCAACACTCAGTCATACCTTTTCCCCTTTGTTTAATCGACTTTGACGAATTTTGAGGCGGTTTACAATTAACCCTTGCTTTGGCGCAAATAGAAAGGCAGCAATAAAGATTAGCGTTTGCAATGTCACAATAACGCCACCAGTTTCACCATCTAGAAAGTAACTAATCCAAGCACCAACAGCACTCGTTATAGCGCCAATGAAAACAGAAATCATCAATAATCGCGAAAATCGATTCGTCAGTAAATAAGCGGTTGCTCCTGGGGTGACAACCATGGCAATCACTAAAATTGCCCCAACAGTTTGTAATGCCGCAACAGTGCATGCGCTTAAAATAGTAAAAAATAGGATTTTAAGTTTTAAAGGTTTTAATCCAATTGATCTAGCATGGGTTTCATCAAAAAAAACCACTAATAAATCTTTCCAAAAAAGCAGTAACAAGACAAATGAAATTAAGATAATAATTTGGACCTGCCACATATCATTATCATCAATCCCAAGGATATTTCCAAATATAATAGTTTGAGCATTAACCGAGGTTGGGTTGAGCGAAATAATTAATAATCCAATCGCAAAAAAAGTTGAAAAAATAAAGCCAATGATGGCGTCTTCTTTTAATCGCGTAAAGGCACGAACTAAAGTAATGGCGAGCGCAGCAAGTAAACCAGTAAAAAAGGCACCAATTGAATAAGGCAAGCCCAGTGCATATGCGCCAGCCACACCTGGCACGACAGAATGGGAAAGCGCATCTCCCATTAGTGACCAACCTTTTAGCATCAAAAAAGCTGACAAAAAAGCACAAGCTGCACCAACAATACTGCTGACCCAAATGGCTTTAAGCATAAAGCCGTAGGTGAATGGTTCAAGTAAAAGTTCCATTTTATGTTACCTTTTTGATCTGTTTTGGGTATGATCAACCAGCAAATTTCGATGAGGTGAGTCGTGTTTTCCTTCCCCATAAAAAATTGCGGCACGTTCATCATCAGTTAGTATTGATACTTTACGAGGATCTTCATCCTCATGCAATTTATCGCCAGATAAGCTAAGATAACGCAATGCACCACCAAAAGTAGTCATTAAATTTTGTGGTGTAAACGTCGTTTTCGTTGGACCAAAAGCCAAAACAGTTTGGTTAATTAATACGACTTGATCACAAAAATCAGGCACACTACCTAAGTTATGGGTTGAAACTAAAATTAAATGACCTTCTTTACGCAGATCTTTCAAAAGATCAATAATGGCATTTTCAGTTTTAACATCAACGCCAGTAAAAGGCTCGTCTAGCAATAGTACTTTGCCTTGTTGCGCTAAGGCGCGCGCTAAAAAAACCCGTTTTTTTTGTCCGCCAGAAAGTTCGCCAATTTGCCGATGTTTAAAATCCAACATATTAACTTTTTCAAGTGCCATATTGACTTGTTTTTTGTCTTCTTTACTTGGAATACGTAAAAAAGACATATGGCCGTATCGCCCCATCATCACCACGTCAGAAACTAACACAGGAAAATCCCAATCGACTTCTTCTGTTTGTGGCACATAGGCAATAATATTTTGCTTTAAGGCTTGTTTTACGGGGATATCATTAAAAGTTACCTTACCTCGGGTTGGGCGAACCATTCCCATAATACTCTTAAATAAAGTCGACTTGCCACTACCATTAACGCCGACTAAAGCACAGATAGTACCGCCATTTAAGCAAAAACTGGCATCATAAATTGCGGTGTGACCATTATTATAAGTCACGGTGATATCATCAACATTTAAGCAAATTTGAGTCATTATTGTTCGAATCCTTTAGCGATAGTTTCAACAGTCACTTTTAACAAATCAATATAAGTTGGCACGGGACCATTTTGTGTGGAAAGTGAATCAACATATAAAACTCCGCCATATTTAGCGCCAGTCTCTTTACTCACTTGTTTGGCGGGTTTGTCGGAAATGGTGCTTTCACTAAATATAACAGGAATACTATTTTTTCGTACAAGATCGATCAGGTTTTTAACTTGCTTTGGTGTGCCTTGTTGTTCTGCATTAATTGGCCATAAGTAAGCCTCTTTTAAATGATAATCTCTGGCTAAGTAACTAAACGCGCCTTCGCTTGTCACTAACCAACGTTTGCTTTCAGGGATCTTCGCTAAACGTTCACGCAGTGGGGCATCAAGTGCTTTAATTTTGGCAATATAATCAGCAGCATTTTTATTATAAATTTCTGCATTTTTAGGATCATATTTAACAAACGCAGCACGAATATTTTCAATATAGGTTAATGCAAGCGTCGGTGACATCCAAGCATGAGGGTTTGGATTCCCTTTATAACTACCTTCTTGAATTGGCATGGGCTCAATGCCCTCAGTGACGATAACTGACGGAACATGTTTTACATCTTCAAAAAAACGCTTAAACCATAGTTCTAAATTTAGCCCATTCCATAAAACTAAATCGGCTGAAAGCACTTTGGTAATATCTTGAGGTGTGGGATCGTATTCATGGATTTCAGCCCCTACTTTGGTAATAGATTCAACTATAGCTGCATCCCCAGCGATATTTTGCGCGATATCTTGAATCACAGTAAAAGTGGTAACCGCTTTGAATTTTTTTTCTTCTGCGTGAGCCGATTTAGACAGAGTGAGCAAAGCGATAAATGAAGTTAAAACAACCTTTAATAATGTTGTCTGTTTTTTAGATAATTTGAACTTCATTAGCGACTCCTTGGGATTAACAAATAATAAAATTGTCTAATTTTGTAAAAGTGATTCGTAAATCAAGAGCATTTTTAGTATTTGAATTAGTTGTATTACAAAACAAACATTAATGATAATTATTATCATTAACAAATGGAAGTCAAATTTTTAAAAAATCCACATTACTTATCGTCATTGATTACTAATAGAGCTATATTACTCGTTCATTCTATATAAAACTTAATTAAATAGTAGATACTTCCATCTATTTAAATAATAGCTAGAGCAAAAGATATAATTGGTTAAATCACAACAATGTTGCTTTATTGAACATATCGAAAGGTATATTATTAAAAGAATCTTTATTGTTATACCTTACCTTATTTTTAAAATCAAGCGAGGGGTTAGTATGAAATTACGTAAAGTGATGATTATCGGTGTGGGGAATGTGGGGTCAACCACTGCTTATACCTTTGTTAACCGAGGCATTTGTGAAGAAATTGCGCTTGTTGATCTCAATAAAGAGTTAGCCTATGGGCATGCGCAAGATTTGTTAGATGCTGCGGCTTATCGACAAAATATGGTTAAAGTGAGTTTGCGTGAATCAACGGATTGTGCTGATATTGATATCGCAATTATTACTGTTACATCAGGCATTGCGCAAAAAAGTCGATCCGAAGAGCTTGCGGGCACCTCCAAAATTGTTGCCAGTATCGTGCCTAATATGATGAAAAACGGCTTTAAAGGTATTTTTGTCATTGCGACTAACCCTTGTGATGCCATAACCTATCAAGTTTGGCAACTCTCTGGCTTACCACGCCACCGCGTGATTGGCACTGGGGTGTGGCTTGATACGGTGCGATTGCGTCGCTTATTGGGCGAACAAATGGATATTGGTCCGCAAAGCATCGACGCATTTATTGTTGGTGAACATGGTGATTCACAATTTCCGGTCTGGTCACATTCATCTGTTTATGGCATAAATCTTAATCATCTAGAAAAAAATAAAATTGATTTTGCAGCAATAGGAACGCAAGCAAGAAAAATGGGGTTTGAAATTGCTAACCGAAAGCACTGTACTGAATATGGTATTGCTAGCACCATCACCGAAATTTGCCAGCACATATTCACTAATAGCCACCGTGCCTTAGCGCTTAGCTGTGTTTTAAATGGGGAATATGGTTATAAAAATGTCGCTATCGGTGTACCAGCTATTTTAGATCAGCATGGAATAAAAAAAGTCATTGAACTTGATTTTACTGACAACGAAAAACAACTCTTTGAAAAAAGTATCAATATTGTAAAAGGGTATATTGAACAAATTAAATAACGAATCGTAAAAACGGTTTACTACATGCAGTAAACCGTCATATTTGGCATTTTCTTCCTTTAGAAAGGGGGGGGATGATGTCAATCATATTGATCATCATAATATTCTAACCTAGTTAGGATCACTTATCATCCAAAATGATTTTAAGTCTATCTTTTAGCTGATAATATTCTGCGTTACTTAAAAAGTGGTCACGAGTGCCACTGATATAATCAGCTATCTTTTTATATATTTGAAGATTTTCTGATACGGGATAGCAAGCAATATAATTATTAAAAGCTATCACATCGGTAACATCAGCAAACTGCTTTTTGTTAAGCTGATTTAAATAGTTATTAAGATTAAGTGTTTGACAGTTCGGCTCATGTTCTTTTAACCAAAATTGATTATTTTTAAATTGGTAAGTTAAATCAACATTTGTTGTATAATCATAATGATTATCAGTGACATCAATAAAATACCCTAGCTCATAATCTGCCTTAATATGAACGTGAAATAAATTATCGAGAGCTAAAGCCGAATACAAAAACATATGATCTTCATGCCCAGTTTTCCCAGTTAAAATAAGCTCATCTAAATATTTTCCATTTTCATCAAAAGCATTTAATATAGTCAAATCTTCCATAATTCCTTCACCTTGACTATCAAAGGTAAAGCGATAGATCACAAATCGAATATTATCAATTTCAAAGCGTCCAATAGCGGTAAGCTTTTCTAAAGTAAAATAACGCCGTTCCTTATCAGAAGGATTATCATAATAACGATAATCTTCGTCATTAAAATGAAAAAACTTGCTATCTACAAATTTACCTTTCGCCAGAGCATGAGTATCAAATGGTAAGGTTAAGTTGGGTAAACTTTGGTAAAAGTCATCGAAAGTATCAAAGTGCTCTCTATGTTTATATTGAGATGATGCTTTTTGGGTATTGGCTAAAGAATAATGAGCATTAAACCAGTTAAATAACAATAATGCTAATAACAATATTAATTTTTGCATGGCAAACGGTTTCCCAAGTTAATTTTTTTACCGGCAGGATATTACACGGTTTTTCTTATTTTAATATTGATTATATCAATGAGTTGCATAATATAGCGTTAATAAAAGCAATTGCAAGCAATGTATAACGTATAACCATTGATTGGCATTGGGCAAGTGGCGTTTTCAATGTAAGCGGGCATATAATGGTAAGCCTAGCGGAAAGTCGTGTTGATTCTCGCTGGAATGATGGCAATGGGTATTTCCTATGTGCCTAACCCTAACGTTGGGTATTGATAAAATACCCTAACTTTGCCAAAAGTAATATAAAGTGAATTTAAGTCAAACAAGTAAAGCGTCCTGTAGTCAGGTGGCGATTGAATTATGCTCTTCCAGTTAAATGCTTTTGTAATAGCAATAAAAGCGATTTTTAATCAATAGGTTAGTTTTATTTCTATAGCTAAAAATTACGCTAAAAACACCAAGAAAAACTTCAATAAAATCAATGGTTTTTCTGACCTATTTTTGAATGCAAAAATGTGCTTATTTCTAAAGCGTCTAACCTTTATAAACCTTAGCAAAAAATAGTGGCGCTATTAATTAACATTAAGCAAGTAAAAAGCCACTATATAACAATAATTCGATAAATTATTGATCCATATCACATAAATTATAAAAAAAGATTTGCTGGATGCTAAATCAATATAATATCTATTGAATAGATAAAGAAAAGAAAGGGATATTATTATGAATAAAAGTAAATTAAAATTTGCCGCGATTATAAGTGGTATAATGCTCAGTACTTCAACGGCTTTTGCTGCACTTGATGATGTAAAACAATTAAAGATGATTAGCTATAATGCCTATAATGGCATGCAATTAGATCAATCAGAAGGAAAACAAAAGTTTATTCAATGGGCAAAAGCACAAGATGCCGATATTATTGCTTGGCAAGAAATGAATTTTTTTACTCGTGAAAAGCTTGAGAAATTCGCTGCCAGTTATGGGCATAAATATGCCGTATTATTGAAAGAATCCCCCGATGATGCTGCATTTTTCCCTGTTGCAATTACATCAAAATACCCAATTATTAATGTAAATAAAGTGATTGATAATATGTGGCATGGTGCTTTGTATGCCGATATTGGCAAATATCATTTTGTTGTTACGCATATGAACCCATTTTGGACAGCGAAAAGAATAGATGAAATAAATCTTATTATTGATTCAATAAAATATAGCCATGATCCTAATGGCAAGTGGATTATAGCGGGCGATTTAAATTCGTTTTCACCTGCGGATAAAACCGAATATGACAAAAGTAATTTGCTTGAAGATATAAAAGAAAAACAAAAAAAGCGCCCAATTTTAGAAAATTTAGTTGATGGTCAGTTAAGTTATACCGTGCAGCAAAATCTTTTAGATGCTGGGTTTATTGATGCTTTGAAGTTAAAAAATAAAAATTTTGTTGCTACCGCGCCAACTAAAGTGTTTTACGATCAAGCATCAACACCATTACGCTATGATTATATTTATATTTCACCAATGCTTAAAAATGATGTCATGGATGTAAAAGTGTTAAAAGATGAGTTTACCGATAACTATTCTGATCACTACCCAGTACAAATGATTATAAAAAATAATTAGTTTTATATTAATCTTAACATTAACATAAAGCTTTTTAATATAGTGTCGTTTTTAGCTACCTTATTTTTACGTTTGAACGATAATGAGTTTAGTTGTTTTACCTTTATTTTAGCGAATAATTTTGGCTAAATCACTATCCGACCTGATGGGGGATAGTGATTATTGATTTTAATCTTGATTGATCAAAAATAGCTTAAGTGATGGATTATGCGTTTCGTTGTGAAAGCCATAACCCAACTCGGCTAGGTGTTGATTGAACTGATTAATGGTTGATTCGTCGATTTCGAATGCAGCAAGCACACGTCCGTAATCGGTGCCATGGCTACGATAATGGAACATTGAGATATTCCAATTGGTACCTAGCATTTGTAAGAATTTAAGTAATGCACCTTGTGATTCTGGAAATTCAAAACTGTAAACTTGCTCTTGAATAGGCTTGCAAGGTTTGCCACCAATCATGTAGCGCACATGCAGTTTTGCCATCTCATCTTCGGTTAAATCTACAACGGCATAATTTGCTACAGTTAATTCTTGTATGATTTCGTCCTTTTCATTGCTTTGGGCAATTTTAACCCCAACAAAAACACACGCTGATTGGTCATCGTGATAGCGGTAATTAAATTCGGTTACCGCCCGCCCGCCTAGTAATTGGCAAAATTTTAAAAAACTGCCTTTCTTTTCGGGAATGGTGACGGCGAAAAGTGCTTCACGTTTTTCACCTAGCTCACAACGCTCTGATACATAACGTAAATTGTGGAAGTTTAAATTAGCGCCAGATAGTATATGCGCAAGGTTTTCACCGCAGATGTTATGTTGATCTACATATTTTTTTAAACCAGCAAGCGCCACAGCGCCAGAGGGCTCAGCGATTGCTCGTACGTCATCAAATAAGTCTTTAACAGCAGCGCAAATTTCATCGCTATCAACGGTGATGATGTCATCAATATATTGTTGGCAAAGTCTAAATGTTTCATCGCCAATTCGTTTAACAGCGACACCTTCAGCAAATAGCCCAACACGGTTTAAATCAACTGGCTTACCTGCATCAAGTGCGGCCTTTAAGCAAGCAGCGTCGGCTGGCTCAACGGCGATGACTTTTATTGTTGGCATGATCTGTTTAATTAATACCGCAATACCAGCAGCAAGCCCTCCACCGCCAACAGGTACAAAGATGCGATCAAGTTTAGCATTTTGTTGTAATAACTCCATGGCAATACTGCCTTGTCCTGCAATGACCAGTGGATGATCAAATGGTGGAATAAAAATGCGATTTTGTTGTTTGGCAAGCTCCATGGCTTTGGCCTTGGCTTCGTCAAAATTGGCACCATAAAGGAGCACTTCACCACCAAAACTTTTAACGGCCTCGACTTTTATATCGGCGGTGGTTAATGGCATTACGATTAATGAATTTATACCTAGCTTACTTGCCGAAAATGCAACACCTTGAGCATGATTACCCGCTGATGCAGCAATAACACCACATTGGCGTTCTTCTTCGCTCAGGCTAGCTATCATGGCTTGGGCGCCACGAATTTTAAAACTATGGACTAATTGGCGATCTTCTCGTTTTACAAAAATTTGGTTTTTTAATCTGGTTGAGATTTTTTCCATTTTTTCAAGAGGTGTAACATCGGCCACATCGTATACGGCGCTACATAGTGTTGCTTTTAAATAATCGGCACCAGTGAGCTTGTTGTTGTGTTGTTTCATATTAACCTCCTAGTTTGCTTTTATCACGAACGGCGCCTTTATCGGCACTTGTTGCTAAACTGGCGTAAGCTTTAAGCGCGTATGATACATAGCGATTGCGGTTATGCGGAGTAAAGGCTTTGTCGCCACGGGCAAGTTCGGCTACGCGACGGCGCTCAAGTTCATCAGCAGGCACATCTAATACTAATTTGCGATTTGGGATATCAATATCAATCATGTCGCCATTTCGTACCAGACCGATTAATCCACCATTTGCCGCTTCTGGCGAGATATGACCAATGGATAAGCCCGATGAACCACCCGAAAATCTGCCATCGGTAATTAGTGCACAGGATTTGCCAAGCCCCATTGATTTTAAGTAGCTTGTTGGATAGAGCATTTCTTGCATACCAGGTCCCCCTTTTGGACCTTCGTAAATAATGACAACCACATCACCAGCCACGACTTTGCCACCTAAAATCGCATCGACGGCGTCTTCTTGGCTTTCAAACACTTTTGCTGGTCCTTTAAAAACGAGATTTTCAGTGGCAACCCCTGCGGTTTTTACAATAGCGCCATCAAGCGCAACGTTACCATAGAGTGTGGCAAGCCCGCCATCTTGGCTATAGGCATGTGCTTTGTTACGAATGCAACCATTTTGGCGATCATCATCAAGCGTGTCCCAGTAGCAATCTTGTGAAAATGCTTTGGTGGTTCGAATGCCAGCAGGTCCACTACGATACATTTTTTTTATGGATTCATCAGTGGTTTGTGTAATGTCATATTTAGCAAAAGTTTCCTCTAACGAAAGCCCAAGTACATTATGAACATTACGGTTGAGTAACCCCGCTTTGTTTAATTCTGACATAATAGCTACAACACCACCCGCACGGTGCACATCTTCCATATGATATAATTGCGTGCTTGGCGCCACTTTACATAAGTGAGGGACTTTGCGTGATAGTCTGTCAATGTCAGACATGGTAAAGTCAATTTCGCCTTCTTGCGCGGTTGCCAATAAATGTAATACTGTATTCGTTGAACCGCCCATAGCTATATCAAGTGACATGGCGTTTTCGTATGCGGCTTTGGTGGCAATGGAACGAGGAAGATAAGATTCATCATCTTGTTCATAATAACGTTTGGTGATTTCAACAATACGTTTAGCTGCATTTAAAAAGAGTTGTTCACGTTGTTTGTGTGTCGCAACCAGCGAGCCATTACCAGGTAGTGAAAGCCCTAAAGCTTCGGTTAAGCAGTTCATGGAATTGGCGGTAAACATGCCAGAGCAAGAGCCACAGGTAGGACAGGCTGATTCTTCAATGGCTTTGCTATCTTCATCGCTAACATTGGGATTGGCACTTTGGATCATGGCATCGACTAAGTCTAATTTGATGATTTGGTCAGATAATTTGGTTTTACCTGCCTCCATTGGTCCACCTGATACAAATACCGTTGGAATATTTAAGCGAAGCGAGGCCATTAACATACCCGGTGTGATTTTGTCGCAGTTTGAAATGCAGATCATGGCATCAGCACAATGTGCATTAACCATATATTCCACTGAATCAGCAATCAGTTCCCGTGATGGTAAGGAATAAAGCATCCCACCATGCCCCATAGCGATACCATCATCAACGGCAATAGTATTAAATTCTTTGGCAATGCCACCAGATGCTTCAATTTGCTTGGCGACCAGTTGTCCAATATCTTTTAAATGGACATGCCCAGGTACAAATTGTGTGAATGAGTTAACCACCGCAATGATGGGTTTACCAAAGTCTTCATTTTTAACGCCAGTTGCACGCCATAATGCGCGGGCGCCAGCCATATTTCGGCCTTCGATCGAGGTTGCTGAACGATATTTAGGCATTTCTTGCTCCCAATTTTTATGCAAGTAACCGTGTGTAACGGTTTATAGTTCTTTAAAATCTATCATCAAGTTAACATGCTATCCGCCAAATACGTTGGCGGATTTTGATTTTATAGTTTATTTAATTGGATCTAACCAACCGTATTTATCTTCAGTGTTACCATTAAATAAGCCAAAAAATGCTTGTTGAATTTGTTTGGTAATTGGACCACAACGACCAATACCAATTTGAATGCGGTCAACACTGCGCACAGGTGTGATTTCGGCAGCAGTACCTGTCATAAAGACTTCGTCGGCTAGATAAAGTGATTCACGTGATAGTATTTGTTCGCGAACTTCAATACCAATATCGCGTGCTAGCGTTAATACTGCATCGCGCGTAATACCTGGTAGCGCTGAAGACGATAAAACAGGCGTATATAAAATACCGTCTTTAATAATAAATAGATTTTCGCCAGCCCCCTCAGATAAGTGACCATGCACATCTAATGCAATACCTTCTTGGAAGCCATTAGCGCGCGCTTCTGAGCCGATTAATAATGATGATAAATAGTTACCACCTGCTTTAGCAGCAGCTGGAATGGTATTTGATGCAACACGATTCCAAGAAGATACCATAGCATCAATACCTTGATCTAATGCTTCTTCACCTAAATAGGCGCCCCATGGAAATGCGGCAATCATAACATCAGTTTTATAGCCAGCAGGTGGATTAACGCCCATGCCTACATCACCAATAAACACGAGAGGGCGAATGTAAGCGCTTTCTAAATTGTTTTTCTTGATGACTTGGCGAGTCGCTTCCATGATTTCTTCAAGTGAATAAGGAACAGGAAAACGATAAATTTTGGCTGAATTTAATAATCTTTGTGCGTGTTCTTTATGACGAAATATTGCAGGTCCTTTATGTGTATTATAACAACGAACACCTTCAAATACTGATGTGCCATAATGTAAGGCATGCGACATAACGTGCACTTTGGCATCTGCCCATGGAACCATCTCACCATTTAACCAAATATAATCAGATTTTGTTGTCGAACTCATTGTGTTTTCCTCTTCAATTTTACTATTTGCTAAGCATGTATTTTGCTTTAGGTATTTTTGCTTTAACGGTCAAGCATTATACTATACTTTTTTGTTTATTTAACGGCTAAAATGTTTGTTTGCTTTATTTAAATATCTATTTAATAATAAGTTATTTTTAATGGCTTTTATTCAATTGCTATTACATCCTCTAATTTTTCGACTTGCTTTTGTAATGTCGAAAGCCATCTTTCAGTTGTTAGAGTGATGGTTAGAATCAATAAATTGTTTTCAATAGTTTGCATTTGCATTGATGTAATGTGCCCACCACGATGACGGAGCACCCGTAATATACGTTCAAGCGAGCCCAATTTGTCATAAGCTTTTATGGTCAATTGATGTTGCATCTGTTCGTTCATCACTTACTCCTTACCACTTTTATCTAACATGTTTTCGTTAGCCGCTCCTGGCGGTACTAAAGGCCATACGTTTTCTAATTCATCTATGCATACATGCAAAAGGTAAGCACCGGTTGAATTGAACAAGTTATCAAGTGCTGTATTGATTTGTGATTTTTTACTGATACTTTGCCCCGGTATGTCAAACGCTTTGGCTAACATTAAAAAGTCTGGGTTGTCTGATAAATTGGTTTCGCTATATCTTTCGTTAAAAAATAACTCTTGCCACTGGCGAACCATGCCTAAGCGTTGATTATCAATTAATACAATTTTTATTGGTAATTTTTTACGTTTAATCGTGGTTAATTCTTGGACATTCATCATAAAAGATCCATCACCTGATACGCAAATCACACAATCAGTTGGTCTTGCCATTTGTGCGCCAACTGCTGCAGGTAAACCAAAGCCCATTGTGCCAAGCCCACTTGATGTAATAAAGTTTTGTGGATGATTAAAACGCATATGCTGGGCTGTCCACATTTGGTGTTGCCCAACATCTGTTGTGATAATGGTGTTGGCCAATTTGCGTTCCGAAATCATTTTTAATAATGTTGGGGCGTAAATAGCCTCACCAGGATGATCGTAACGAGTTGGGTGTTGAGCTTTTAGTTCTTCAATCTTTTGGTGCCAAGCTTGTATCGATACGCTTTGATTAAGCAATGGTAATACCTGCTTTATGTCCCCTTGTAATCCTAAGTGACTTTGGCGTAATTTATTGATTTCGGCTTGATCAATATCGATATGAAGCACTTTAGCATGTCGCGCAAATTCATTAAGATTACCAGTCACCCTGTCATCAAATCGAACGCCTAAGGCTATTAATAAATCGCACTCTTGCACCGCTAAGTTCGCCGCTTTGGCTCCGTGCATACCAATTAATCCTAAATAATAAGGGTTATTAATATCTGCAACGCCAAGTCCTTTTAGGGTTGATACACTTGGGATTTGTGTGAATGTCATAAAGTCTCTTAGCTCAGATATTGCACCAGACAGCCCAACCCCGCCACCAATGTAAAGTATTGGCTTTTTGGCTTGGGCAATCATTTCTTTAGCGTGTTTTATATCACTAGGCCTGATTGGGTAGAGTTGAGTCTTATCTTGAGTGGTTTTTAATGAGGATGGTGTTAAATATTGTTGATAGTCAAGGTTGGCAAGCTGTATATCTTTGGGAATATCAATCAATATTGGCCCAGGTCTGCCTGAACAGGCTAAATTAAACGCCTGTTCTAAGGTATTTGGTAAGTCTTTGGCGTCGTCAATTAAGTAACTGTGCTTGGTACAAGCTAGCGATAATCCTAAAACATCGACTTCTTGAAAGGCATCGGTGCCAATTAACTTGGTCGGTACTTGCCCTGTTATAGCAACAACAGGAACTGAATCAATTAAGGCATCAGCAAGACCTGTAATGATGTTAGTTGCACCAGGCCCTGATGTAGCGATGCAAACCCCGATTTTTCCAGTTGCACGCGCATAGCCAATGGCGGCCATAGCGGCTCCTTGCTCATGCCGACACAGCACATGCTCAATGCCGCCATCATAAAGTGCATCGTAAAGAGGCATAATTTGTCCACCAGGATACCCAAAAACGGTGGTTACGCCTTTTTCTTTTAAGGTTTTTACTATCCACTGTGTTCCTAACATTTATTCCTCACTTGTGCTTTTTTTGTTCAGTTGTTATTCATAAAAAAACCCCCGCTTTTGGAGAGCGGGGGTTTTTGAGTTATGTACGAACATATTTTTAATTCAAAAAACGCCCCCGCGTTGGAATAATGACCACGCTGACAATAATAATGTTGATGAGGACGAGTTTGAGTGAAAATTTCATAATGTTGTATAATTAACTTTTTTGTCATTTTTAAAAACTATTTCTAACAAAATACTCGTTTTAAAAAAAAGTGCAACAGTTTTTTTTAGCTTTTGTAATATGATTTGCAATATGAAATGAAGAATTGATAAAAAAGTTTCAATATTGAAAACAGCGATAGAGTAAAAGTGCTAAAAACATTTTCTTGATGGTGTTAACTATTGCTACGATATTAATTATAATAAAACCGTTATAATTTAATTTAAATCAATTGGTTATTAATGAAAATAATTTGCTGTACTAAGCCTGTTATCACTAGC
The DNA here is from genome assembly GCF_001690265.1 of Gilliamella sp. HK2. Taxonomy (NCBI): domain Bacteria; kingdom Pseudomonadati; phylum Pseudomonadota; class Gammaproteobacteria; order Orbales; family Orbaceae; genus Gilliamella; species Gilliamella sp. HK2. Next base: position 9,452 of record NZ_LZGV01000094.1, on the reverse strand, counting down.
TTAATATATCGTAATTTGCTACACTTAATCAGGTGCAAGATTATGCAGCATTTATGGCTTTGGTATTATTGCTTTTATTGAATCCACCAAGCCAATCATGGAAAGTCACCTTTTATTATTTAGTCGCCTAAAATTTTTATTCATTTAGTTTTTATGCATTTAGTTTTTATGCATTTAGTTTAAAAGTTTGAGGCAATGATATTGAGAAATACTATTAAGCTTTAAGAAATAAATATTCTAATTTTTTATTATCGGTAAATATAATTTATTGAATTAGTTAGGTATTTTAAAGATTAAAATATGCTTATCAATAGGATTTTGTGATCATTAATTAATTTTATTTAAGTTATATTGAATTTGTTTTCAAATACATGGTTAACTTAGGAGAAAATTATGAGCAAACACATCTATAATCCACTTACCAAATATCATCATACTAATTTCCCAAAACAAACACAGACTGCTCCCGCTTTACAGTGCGAAATGACCCCCACTCCAGATTGTGGTGAAAAAAGTTATCAAGGTCACGGGCGCCTAGAGGGACGTAAGATACTTGTTACTGGTGGCGATTCAGGTATTGGCCGTGCAGCAGCAATTGCTTATGCTAAAGAGGGCGCTGATGTGGCAATAAACTACCTTCCAATTGAGCAAAAAGATGCAGAAGAAGTCGCCAAAGTTATTCAAGCATCTGGACGTAAAGCGGTGCTAATTCCTGGTGATTTAAGCGATGAAGCTTTTTGCAAAAAATTAGTTGATGAAGCGCACCATCAATTAGGTGGATTAGATAATTTAACCTTGGTTGCGGGTAAGCAAACTGCGGTTGAAGATATTATGGATCTCACAACTGAGCAAATTAAGAAAACCTTTGAAATTAATGTGTTTTCACTTTTTTGGGTTACTAAAGCGGCGTTGGGTTATTTAAAACCAGGTTCAACAATTATTACTACTTCGTCTGTTCAAGCTTATCAGCCGAGTGGTAATTTATTAGATTATGCCGCCACCAAAACGGCCATTATCGCTTTTACTCGTGGTTTAGCTAAGCAATTAGCGCATAAGGGCATTCGTGTGAATAGCGTGGCACCAGGGCCTGTTTGGACTCCATTACAAATTTGTGGTGGTCAACCAAGTGATGTCATTCCTGAATTTGGTCAACAAACTCCATTACAAAGAGCAGGTCAGCCAGTTGAACTTGCTGGTGTTTATGTACATTTAGCATCAGAAGAGTCAAGTTATACCACTGGCGAAACCTATGGCGTTACAGGTGGTATGCATATTAATTAATTGATATTTTTTACTGCAAAAGGGCGGATTTAAGTCCTTTTGCTGTTTATGCTATGATATAATTTATGATTTAAAATCAACAGGCTATGATGTATAAAATCATTATAGTCACAATATAAAAATAGAAAACCAAAAGGGCAATAAAATGAAACTTTTAAAAGTGATTACGTTAGCAATGTTAGGCTTTTTTTTAGTTAATTGTGATAATTCAAAATCAACAACTGATGATATTAAACAAAAAAGTGAGCAAACAGGCTCAGAAATGAGTGATAAGGCAGAGCAATTAGGCAGTGAAATGAGTGATAAAGCTGGGCAATTAGGTAGTGAAATTAGTGATAAAGCTAGTAAATTAGGCTCGCAAATTGAAGAGAAAGCTGAACAATTAAGCTCACAAGTTAGTGATAAGGCCAGTCAATTAGGTGCAAAAGTCAGCGAGCAAGTTAAGCAAGTTAGTTCAGCTGTTAGTGATAAAGCTCAAGATTTGTATGAACAAACAAAATCTGAAAAGGATGATATGCTTAATAAGGTAAGAGAAGGTCATTATGGCGTTGCTCAAGATTTAATGCTTAAAGCCATCAAAACAAAATTACCGGCCACAATGGATTCAAGTACTACTTTAGTTGATGTATCAGCTGAGAATAATACTATTAATTATAAATATAATGTGAATAATATCACTAAAGATGCATTACAAAATGAAAGCACTCAAAAAGAGGTAAAAAACAACTTGATTGAGTTTTATTGTGGTGATAGTGCAAGTATGAAAACACTACGATTAGTCTTTCCACGAGGCGCTAACCATAATTACTATATCAATAATGATAAAGTTTTTTCAGTGGATGTAAAACCAAGTGATTGTGAAGATGATTAAATAGACTTTGATTAAATAAAAAATAGTAAAAATTGACTAATCACAAAAGGGCTAATCAAGCCCTTTTTAACGTTCTTCACTAATTTCAAGATAATTCAGGGTATAGCAAAAACAGCGCGCTAACAGGCGGCTATAGGCAGAGTTGAAAAGCAGTATTATCTTAATGTTAAGAACGTATTTATAGCGTTTATAGCGACGAGCACAGTCTAATATTTTGACAAGAATCAATCACTCAAAAAAGTGAGTATTATGGATGATATGAGCAACTATCAATAATCGCATTTTGTAGTCATGCATGGGAGAGTTCATCTGTTGCGTTATATCTGCTTGTATCGATTTATTATTTAATTTATTTTTAGGATAAAAAAATCCAGTAATTTGATACTGGATTTGTAGTTGTTTTATTGTTTTTTATAAGTTAATCGGTTAATCAACTGGGTAAAAATCATTTGTAACACCGCTGTTATCGTCACTTTCGTGATCGTGGCTACTTGATCCTGGTATTGCTCTAGAGCGTTCGATAGGCACATAACTACCGCTTGGCGTTTCAACTTGGCATTCACCCAAAAAGATAGAATATTTGGTGTTGGCATGCATGCTTTCACCTCTAAAATAGCAATGAGTTGCATTGTATAAATCAGTTCGGCAAAGCACAGCAATGATTAACCAAACAATGAGTACAGCTAAAGATACCCATTTTAATTGTTTCCATATTAAGGACCAAAATCCAATTCCTCTAAAACGGCAGTAGCCTAAAATAAGTAATAGCGTTGCAATAAATCCTAAAAATTCGTATAACCAAAATAGCCACATAGTTGTCTCCCCACACTTTAGTGTGGTTGTTATTTTATACTAACTTTTCTTACACATCTATACACTTGCAATGATGTTTATTGTTACATCCACGATCCGTTACGGATGATACCAACAGCAAGTCCTTCAATGGCAAAGTTTTGTTGTTCTAAATCAACTTCAATTGGTGAAAACTCTTCATTTTCGGCAATTAAACGGACATGCTTACCTTTGCAAGATAAACGTTTAACGGTGACTTCGTCATCAATGCGAGCAACAACGATTTGACCATTTTTAACGTCTTGAGTTTTGTGTACTGCTAATAAGTCACCATCTAATATTCCGATATCTTTCATTGACATGCCATGCACTCTTAATAAAAAGTCGGCATGAGGTTTAAATAGTGAAGGATCGACTTGGTAATGGCTTTCGATATGCTCTTGCGCTAGTATTGGTGATCCTGCGGCAACTTGACCAATAAGCGGTAAACCTTCAAAATCATTTTGTTCAACAGGACTTTCAAGCAAAAGGCGGATACCTCGTGAAGATCCTGCAATCATTTCAATAGCTCCTTTTTTAGCTAAAGCTTTAAGGTGTTCTTCGGCTGCATTAGCGGATCGAAACCCTAATTTTTTGGCGATTTCGGCACGCGTTGGTGGCATACCTGTGGTTTGAATGTTGTCTTTTATTAGATCATAAATTTGTTGCTGACGTGCGGTTAGTGGCCTCATTATTTTTTCCTGTTTTTATATACAGATACATGTAATTATATACAGCTAGTGATATAAAACAACTGTTTTATTTAATTTATTTTATAATCGTGGATAAATTTTTCGAATTATAGCTATTATGTACTATTTGGATGAATAGTTTTGTTAGCTGAATTATTAACTCAAGCTTATGGTTTGAGTTACATAATCAATCTACTTGTATGCTATAATAACTTAATATTTTTGTTGGATTGGAATTGACTTTATGCCTTATGTTGTTGCTTTAAGTGGCGGTATTGCCAGTGGTAAAAGTACTATTGCCAATTTGTTTGCCAAATTAGGTGTGCCTATTATCGATGCAGACATTATTGCAAGGCAAGTTGTGCAAGTTGGTAGCGATGCGCTTAACCAAATTGTTAAGCACTTTAGCCAAGAAATTTTGCTTGCCAATGGCGAACTCGATCGCAGTCAGTTACGCGAGATTATTTTTAATAATGATCATGAACGCCTTTGGCTTAATCATTTACTGCACCCCATAATTCAACAAGAAACACAAAAACAAATTGCTAGGCAAAATTCAACATATGTTATTTGGGTTGTACCACTATTGATTGAAAACAATTTACACACATTAGCAGATCGCGTATTAATAATCGATGCCCCGATCTCGTTACAATTGGCGCGATTAATAGAAAGAGATAATATTAGTCAATCACTAGCTGAAAAGATGATACGATCGCAAGTATCTTTGCAAAAACGCTTATCCTATGCTGATGATATCATTGTTAATGATGATAATTTTACGTCGCTAACTGCGCAAGTTGATCAATTGCATCAACAATATTTACATAACTTTAATGGTAAGATTTAAATAGATGAATGACATTATTTTTGAACATCCATTAAATGAAAAAATGCGTACTTGGCTCCGTATCGAATTTTTATTAAATCAATTAAATACACATTGCCATTTTGATCAGAATAATGCATTGCTTTTTTTTCATGCATTGTCCGAACTGTTAGAAATTATTGAGCGTAATGATGTTAAAGGCGATTTGACTAAAGAGCTTGAATCGCAAAAACAAAAGTTAACTTTGTGGCTAACTTTTGATTGTGTTGATCATGATCTCATTAATGAATTGATCCACCAGTTTGATGGTTTTTCAGCTCAATTTAATGAGATAGGACGCTTGGGACAGCCATTAAGAGATGATCGTTTTATTACTGCTATTCGCCAACGTTTGATGATCCCAGGTGGGTGTTGTAGTTTTGATTTGCCTTCGTTTCACTTATGGCTCAATATTTCACAAGAAAAGCGCGATATTCAAGTTAAAAGTTGGCTAGAGCACTTGTCAACGCTGGATAAATCTCTAACATACTATATGCAACTAATTAGGCAAATGGGCGAATTTAAGCGATTTGTTTGTTTTAACAATTTTTTTCAAGAAACTAATGGTGATGTAAACTTGGTTCGGATTCGAGTTTCGTCAGATAAAAATGTGTATCCACAAGTATCAGGTCATATGTCGCGCTTTAGTATTCGTTTTTTATCGCTAGATGTTTGTGATAACGTCAATACCGATAAGCTTGAATTTGAATTAGCTTGCTGTTAGTACTTTAAATACTGATTACTGAAAAGAAAGAGTCGAAATGAATAAAAATACAGCTATATTTGTTAATTGCCCAACTTGTCAAAAAAAAGTGGAATGGAATAATGATAGTCTTTATCGTCCATTTTGCAGTAAACGCTGCCAACTTATTGATTTAGGCGATTGGGCAACTGAAGCGCACCGCATCTCCGATAAAGATAGCACTGACCAAGATCTCTGGAGTGAAGAAGATCTTACTGATTTTGCAGGTAGACATTAATGAAGATCCTAGGCATTGAAACCTCGTGCGATGAAACAGGCATCGCCATTTATGATGATATTCATGGTTTGATTGCAAACCAACTTTATTCTCAAGTTAAATTACATGCTGATTATGGTGGCGTTGTGCCTGAGCTTGCTTCACGCGATCATATACGTAAAACAGTGCCGTTAATTCAAGCCGCATTAAAAGAAGCACATTTAGATTCAGCGGATATCGATGGTGTCGCTTATACTGCGGGTCCTGGTTTGATCGGCGCTTTGATGGTTGGTGCATCAATTGGGCGATCGCTTGCTTATGCATGGAATGTGCCAGCTATTGCAGTGCATCACATGGAAGGGCATTTGCTTGCACCAATGCTTGAAGATAACCCACCTGAATTTCCATTTGTTGCCTTATTAGTTTCTGGCGGGCATACACAGCTTATTAGCGTTACAGGTATTGGTCAATATGAACTTATTGGTGAATCCATTGATGATGCTGCTGGTGAAGCTTTTGATAAAACAGCTAAATTACTCGGGTTGGATTATCCTGGTGGCGCAAAATTGTCAAAGTTAGCCCAACAAGGCAATGCGTCACGTTTTTCGTTTCCTCGCCCAATGACGGATAGACCAGGGCTTGATTTTAGCTTTTCGGGGCTAAAAACTGCGGCGGCTAATACCATTTATCAGCATAGCACTGAGGGCAATGAGCTTGACAGCCAAACCAAAGCGGATATTGCGCGAGCCTTTGAAGATGCTTTAGTTGATACTTTATTAATTAAATCACGTCGAGCGCTTGATCAAACCGGCTTTAACCGTTTAGTCATTGCTGGTGGTGTGAGTGCTAATAATACCTTACGTGATAAATTAACTCAGTTGATGCAACAGCGTAAAGGTCAGGTTTATTACCCAAGACTTGAGTTTTGTACCGATAATGGCGCTATGATTGCCTATGCCGGTATGATTCATTTAAAAGCGAAGCAGTATTCCGATTTGGCCATTAATGTTAGACCAAGGTGGCCACTTAACGAGCTTAGTGTAGTTAATGAATAATTGTGGTTTTAATTTTATTGATAAAGCAATAAAAAGCGGGAATAAGTTCCCGCTTTTTAGCATAAATAATCAGTTTACTTATTGTTAATTTGCTGTATTTGGCTCGATGATTATTCTGTTTTTTCCGAATTAGTATTTTCAACGCCTGTTTTTTCTTCAGCGAGTTTTCTGATGTTATTGTTGATGCTAAATAATACACAAAGTAATTCAAAACCAATACGAGTTGAAATAAATCCTACAACAAAAGTAATGATACCAGTGAAAAACGCAACTATTCCTGCTGCAGCACTATAGGAAAATATAGCAAAGCTACCTATTATTATGCTTAATGCACTAAAGCCAACAAGCACTAAAGCAATCCAATATACGATAGTGATAAATACAGGTGTCATCATTTTATCAAAGAAAAAAAAGTCTTTGATGGAAATATCTTTAAAATTTATTTTTTTGTTCATTTTATTTCCTTATTGAAAGGGAGATTAATTTTTGACTTCTATTTTTTCTAATTTGCGTATACAGTTATAAGCCTTTAAAGCTGTAAAGCGTGATTATTGTAACATGAAATTATTTTGAGATTAATTATGAAAACTTATATTCCTGGAAAAGATGCTGCACTTGAAGATTCAATTAACTATTTTCAGCAACAATTAGCAAAATATGATTTAGATGTAAAAGAAGCTTCTTGGCTTAATCCTGTACCGAATGTATGGTCAGTGCATATTCAAAACACAAAGTGCCCCTTGTGCTTTGCTAATGGTAAAGGTGCAAGCAAAAAAGCGGCGTTAGCATCGGCCTTGGGTGAGTATTTTGAGCGGTTATCTACTAATTACTTTTTTTCCGATTTTTATTTAGGAAAACAAGTAGCAAATGCCGATTTTGTGCATTATCCGACCGAAAAATGGTTTACCATTCCTGAGGATAATTCCTTACCTAAAGGATTATTAACCCCAAACTTGCTGAAGTTTTATGATCCGGATAATGAACTATGTGCAACCGATTTAATCGATTTACAATCAAGTCATGGCGAGCGGGGTATTTGTGCGTTACCATTTGAGCAACAATCCGATAAGCAAACGGTTTATGTGCCAGTTAATTTAATTGCTAATTTATATGCATCTAACGGTATGTCAGCGGGCAATACTCGAAATGAAGCACGCGTGCAGGGGTTATCAGAAATTTTTGAACGTTATACCAAAAACAAAATCATAGCCGAAGCAATTAGCTTACCCCTAATTCCAACCGAAGTGATTAACCGATACCCAGCTGTTTTGGCAGCCATTAGCGCACTTGAAAGTGAAGGTTTTCCGCTTTATTGCTTTGACGCCTCATTGGGTGGTGAATTTCCCGTGATTTGTGTTGTGTTGTTTAATCCGCAAAATGGAACGTGTTATGCGTCATTTGGTGCACATCCAAATTTTGGAGTTGCCTTTGAACGAACCGTCACCGAGCTATTACAAGGGCGCAGTTTAAAAGATCTTGATGTGTTTTCTCCGCCAAGTTTTGATAATGATGAGATAGCGGATCTTAGTAATTTAGAAACGCACTTTATCGATTCAAGTGGCTTGATTTCATGGGATCTATTTAAAGAGCAAGCCGATTATGAATTTGTGGATTGGGATTTTTCGGGTACCACAGATCAAGAGTTCACTAATTTAATGTCTATTTTCCAGCGCCACAATACAGAAGTACTCATCATGGACTATGAGCATCTGGGCGTTTATGCTTGTCGTATTTTAGCTGTTGGCATGTCCGAAATTTACCCGCCGGAAGATCTGTTACTTGCCAATAGCAACATGGCAATTGGTCTACGCGATCTTATTTTGTCATTACCTCATAAGAAATTTAGCACAAAACAGTATTTGGCAATGATTGAACAGCTTGATGATGAAGGTCTGGATGATTATGCGCGTGTTCGTGAATTACTGGGCATTGCAACCGGTAGCGATAATGCTTGGTTAACATTGCGAATTGGCGAATTAAAGGCGATGCTGGCCTTGGCGGGTAAAGATTTAGATCAAGCACAACAATGGATTGACTGGACGATTGAAATGAATGCTTCGATATTTACACCAACACGTAATCATGCCTATCGTTGCTTGCAAACACTGGTTAATTTTATGATTGAACGTGATCCTCAAACATTTACTCAATACCAAAATGCATTTAGCAAAATGTATGGCAAAGATTGTGTTGATGAAATGTGGCAATATGCCAATGGTGAAAAAACATTTTTTGGCTTGGCGGATTTTGCCTCAGTCGATGAACTAGCCAATAACAATTTAGAGCAGTTTGCAATGCATCAAAAGTTGTTAGCCGTGTATCATAAATTACATCAAGCGATGCTATAGCATCGCTATTAAAACTCCACCGAATCAATTCGGTGGAATAGTTAAATTTATCTGTTTATTTGTCTAACTCGCTGATTTAACTAAAAAACATAAAACAAAAACTTTAATAAAATCAATGGGTTTTCTGAACGATTTTTGACTTAAGATTTAAGTATTAAAAACAAAATCGAAATCTTCCGCTTGTGCTTTTGTTAAGCGATTAGTTCAATTTATTGGGATAAAAAGAAAAGAAAGAATAAAAAGTCTTGTTTACAGGTAGTTTACAGATAGTTGCCCAACACATTGATTTAGCTAAAAAAACAGAAGATAAAAACTTTAATAAAATCAATAGTTTTTCTGAACGATTTTTGGCTTAAGATTTAAGTCTTAAAAACAAAATCGAAATCTTCCACTTGTGCTTTTGTTAAGCGATTAGTTCAATTTATTGGGATAAAAAGAAAAGAGTAAAAGTTTTTTACAGGTAGTTTTACAGATAGTTGCCCAACGCATTGATTTAACTAAAAAAATACAAAATAAAAACTTCAATAAAATCAATGGCTTTTCTGAA
>NZ_LZGV01000093.1:0-2011 GCF_001690265.1 Gilliamella sp. HK2 | reverse complement strand
CATTTTCGTCAAAAATATACAATCGAGGCGCTTTACCGCCTGATGCGTTTTCGTAAATATAACCAATACTATTTTGAGCATCGGCATTGCCTTGAGCAGCCGCTTTTTCAAACCAACTTAAAGCAACTGGAAAGTTGTTTAACTCATCACGGTACATTGAGCCTAAGTTATATTGTGCTTTAGCCAGTCCCTGAGCGGCCGCTTTTTCAAATAATAGCCGTGCTTTAGTGTGATCCCCTTTTTGGTAAAGCAAATTATCGCCGTAAAAAATTTCGCCCAAGGTGTTTTGGGCAATGGCATCACCACTTTCAGCCAGTTCAGTACACAGTTTCATGTTTGCTTCATCACGTGAAAGTTGGCAAGTGGGTTGCTCCGAGGCGCTAGGCATCAAGCGCGTTTGGGTCGCATTGGTATGATGATTGCCCTTGGCAAAAGCCAACATCGCAAATAAGGCAACACCAAATCCCAATACCGCATAAGGGATTTTTTTCATTTTCATTCCATTTATAACGATTTTTGATGAATTTTAATATGGTTAACCACGCTAATTGTATAGCAAAAATCGGTGGTAACAAATTAAAAAACAAACAATAAATACCTTAAAAAAACCGAAGTTCAAAGCAAGCAAGAACAATCAAAACACCTTGCAATCATATTACAAAAACAATTAAAAGCGGATATGATCCGCTTTTAATGCATTCTTAGTTCATCTTCTTCTATCGGTGGGTACCCTGACCATTCATTAGGGTGATTAACCGCTCCCATTTTTAACGCGTATTTACGCCATAATTGCGCACGGGGAATATCTTGCTCTTCGCGTTTATAATAGTAACTTAACGACGTTATGATAATATGGTTGCCTTGAATGGCTTCTTTGGTCAATATACGCTCTTTTAATATTGATTGTTCGCCAACCGTATTGCCCAGTAATATATCAAAGGTGTCTCTTGGCCAAAGCGTAAAAGTGATAATTCGTGAACCATAGAGCATATTTAAATTGTAAAAATCTTTCAGGTAAAAGAAATTATCATAGATCAAATCTTCATCGCTCACCTTTTCACGAGCACTATTATATTGGGAACGATATTTTATTGTTTGATGTTTTAATTGTGTTCTAAATTTATATTGATTAGACATTATAACTCTAAGGGTATGCCATAAGTTATCATCGGGTTGCAATTGATAGGCTTGCTCAAGTAAGGTAAAGGCTTTATATTCATCGACTTTGGTACCTAAGCCTTGCATATACATAAACGCTAATGTCCTTATTGCTGGGACAAACTGTTGGTTTGCTGCTTGTTCATAAAGCGTAAAGGCATGATTTTCATTTTTATCAACCCCAATACCAAACAGATAAAAGTAAGCCAAATTGGTTTGCGCTAAAGCATGCCCTTGGTTGGCGGCTTTTTGGTACCATTCAATGGCTTTTTGTAAATCAGGCTCGACCCCTTGGCCATATTCACTCAAGGGGTAAACTCCACGGGGATAATATTCAATGGGTAAGCTCATTTTGTCGAATCGGGCAAATTGTGCTTCGATTTTAGGTAGTTCAGAGTCGATATTGTTGCCATTTTCGTCAAAAATATACAATCGAGGCGCTTTACCGCCTGATGCGTTTTCGTAAATATAACCAATACTATTTTGAGCATCGGCATTGCCTTGAGCAGCCGCTTTTTCAAACCAACTTAAAGCAATCGGAAAGTTGTTTAACTCATCACGGTACATTGAGCCTAAGTTATATTGTGCTTTAGCCAGTCCCTGAGCGGCCGCTTTTTCAAATAATAGCCGCGCTTTAGTGTGATCCCCTTTTTGGTAAAGCAAATTATCGCCGTAAAAAATTTCGCCCAAGGTGTTTTGGGCAATGGCATCACCACTTTCAGCCAGTTCAGTGCACAGTTTCATGTTTGCTTCATCACGTGAAAGTTGGCAAGTGGGTTGCTCCGAGGCGCTAGGCATCAAGCGAGTTTGGGGCGCATTGGTATGATGATTGCCCTTGGCAAAAGCCGACATC
>NZ_LZGV01000092.1:0-1344 GCF_001690265.1 Gilliamella sp. HK2 | reverse complement strand
TGGCGCGAAGATTTGCATAAAGGAATATATACAACACAATTACATTTAAGTAATAATAAAAAATTACGTTATGCTAATGATGATTATTGTGAATTTTCACGACGGTTCACAGGGATGAATCCTTTTCTTCGTATATTTATGGTTACTATTGTGTTACTTTGTAATTTAGTAACTATATGTGGGTTATCATGGATCATACCAAATACTATTATAGACACTGATGGCAACGCAATCGTTATACCTTGTTGTTTATTATTAATATTTTTAACTTATTTTCTTTTTCTAATGGCTTCGAATATTCTTTTTGCTCCTGAAGATTGCCCAATCCGTTTTAATCGTAAAACAGGTAAGGTTTATATTTATGATCATTGCCTTTTATATTTTGGCTCATTAAGAACGTTTACTTGCTCACCTTTAAAAGCAAAAGAAATTACAGTTAAAGAGTTTAATTGGGCAGATATTCAAGGGTGTATGACATCGGTATCAGTTCCTCTTGGGAGTGGCGGAATGGTTAGAAGCTATCGCCTAGAGTGTGTGGTATGTGAGCCTAATACCACTAAAGTGATTGACCACTTTTTGTTGGCTGCTGATACCAGTCTAAGTTATGACGAATGGATGTGGATAAATAGCTATATGGCGTTTTCTGATAAAAATTTGGATGCCGAATTTATGCCAGAAGAAGAATTCACTTGGCCAATCAAAGTCAACTGGCCAAAAGAAATCGACAAAAAATCCAAAACCAGCTCGCTTGAAGAATATCAACAAATAGATGCCGAATATAAAAAGTTAGGAAATAAATAATGCCATCAAAGTACCAACCGCAAGTTTCCGCATGGCGCGAGGATTTATATAAAGGGGTTTATACAACGCAATTGCCTTTAACTAATAATAAAAAATTACGTTATGCTAATGATGATTATTGTGAGCTTTCTCGGCGGTTCACAAGGATGGGAAGCTTATTAATTAGATTGATTGTTATTATTATTTTATTTATATGTGTATTGATAGCAAATTCTGGATTAGTTGCTTTACTTCTTGCTATATTTTATCTTGATACCCATAAAGCACTATTTATTTTTTTATTTTTTGTGTTTTTAATGTGCAGTCAAATATTTATTCAATTTTTTCTTACTTTTTTATTCTGTCCTGAAGATTGTCCTGTTCGCTTTAACCGTAAAACAGGTAAGGTTTATGTTTATGACCATTTTCTGTTATATTGTGGTTCATGGGCTACCTTTACTCGTTCCCCCTTTAGAGCTAAAGAGATAACCGTTAAAGAGTTTAATTGGGCAGATATTCAGGGGTGTATGACCTCAGTATCAGTTCCTCTTGCGAGTGGCGGAA
>NZ_LZGV01000091.1:0-3999 GCF_001690265.1 Gilliamella sp. HK2 | reverse complement strand
TGTACACTTAAAATGAGGATACCGTCATTAATATTCGTCAGCGGACTGCCGTTGATATTAATCCATTGACCGGGAGCAAGGTTATAGCGATTACTCTTACCTTTAATGATAATTTGCTGGCTAATCGCCTGCTCATGGCGGATTTTGGCATACCATTGACCGCTTTCAATGGCGTTATCTTGTTCAATACCGTCATCTTGCGGTGACGGGTTAGCGGTTTGTGGTTGGTTGGAGTTAACGGCTTTATCATTTGGCTTACTCTGCTGACCTTGTCCGCTTTTATAATGCTCTTCGTAACGGTAATCAGTGCCTTGCGTGGTGGTGGTTTTGGGTTGGGTGTTGATATCGGTGAGTAAATCGGCTTTGGCATCACGGTAGTTATAGTCTTGAACGGTCACTGAGGCCGGTACCACTTCGCTATGTAAGGTGATATCCCAAACACTTTCTATGCCCGTATCGGCCATACCACTCGGCGGTTTATAGTCGATATTAGCCACCTGTACATAGCCTTGTTCATAATCACTTAATACCATCACATCACAATCATGCTCGGCATGGGTTTCAAAGCGGAACCAGATACCGACATCAGCCAATAAGCGTTGAATAAATTCCAAGTCGCTTTCTTGCCACTGAGTGATAAACTCCCGTTCAGGGTAACTGTCTTTGAGCACTAACCGGTAATCAATGCCGGTAAAGCCGTGGCTGCGTAGCACTTCTTCAACCACGCTGACCACGCTTTGATTTTGAAATAGGGCACTATTTTTCCCCACGGACAGCCGTGCTAAGCACGAAGATAACACGACTTGGTAATGAGCTTCATCTTTATTGACTGATAGCTGGCTAAATTCGGTGATGACCCCATGCAAGGTACGTTTATTGGTGACGGCGGGCAAGTCACTTAGTGAACGAATAGCGGAAGTTAATGGCTTGTTAATAACAGGATTAAAGAAGAAAGTCGATTTTTGGTTAAGGAACGCATCGGGCGATAAGGTTTTGTCAGGGCTGGTAAAGGTAACCACATAACGCCAAGGTTGATTTAACTGCTCATCACCGTCAACATGCAAAACCGAAATCGGTGCGGTCAGCCCGTCAACGGTTAAGGTATAGCGGTTATGGCTAACCCCCCCTAAGCCGTCTATTAAATGGCTAAACTCGCCACCGAGTTGATCCAAAAGGCGATTAAGTTCATTCGACATGTTTTCCTCTCCTATTATTTCTAATAATTTATCCCATTTATTTTTATTATATTATTGGTTTATCACTATATTATTGTTTTTACGTTGGTTATTTTTAGCATAAGCGATAATGCAAACAGAGTATAAACTATTTTAACGGAAAATTTAACTTTTTTAATGAATATCTTTGTTTAATATTAATAATTTCAATTAGTTAAACTAGTATGTTGGCGTTATTTAAAATCTTCATTGAATATACAATTTAAACTTTTTATTTAAACGTTTTGCAGCTTTATCAATTAGATTTATTAACTCATTAAATTTAAAATGATTTTACGTTGAAACGGTATAGATTCCTGAATATTTTTTACAAAAATGATTGTATTTTTGACCAATAAAATAGGAGGGATAATGCTTATATAAAATCAGCAAACCCATTCAAACAGCCAAGAGAAAATAGAAAGTGTAATATATCCTTTAAGCGTGAGGTATTATCCGTAAAAAAGCGCGTTGTAACTCAGTTATTGAGTTACAACGTTGGTTCTTTACAAACTCCGTTTTAATTGTTTTAAATGAGCCACTTTAGCTGACTTATGTTATCCAATAATTCAATGCTGATAGTGTCAAATCATATTGTGCGACGATTTCAGTATGTGATTTACCGTGTTGATAAAGACTGACTATTTGGCGTTTAAAATCATCTTTGAATGTTCGCCTTTTCATTTAATCTTATTCATATTAGATCTTTTTTCGTTGTGATAAGTTTATCCCTTAAAAAAGTTGTATGGTTTAGTCTAGCCAATTCAGTTGGGGGTGTTAAGGGATCTTATATTCCATAAAATACCTTAACGTTATCATAGTAAAAATACCAATAAAAAATCAGTAATTTTACATAGTGATATGTATTACCTTAAACGCTTAACAAGCGGTATTGTCTTGCAAACATGATACAACCGAAGCGGCAAGCTGTGTTTCACCTATCATAATCAATTGCTTATCTTTTTTTATAGATGCATTTTCAATGGCTAATAGTAATGCCAACCAATATGAACAATAGCCAGCATAACCAATTGAAGTATCGATATTAAAATGATTTTTTGCTTCAAACTGAATTTGATTAAAGTGGTGCATAATTTCATTTTTTAAATCGGGTAAAATACCGCTATACCAAACCCCATCATACTGATTATCATCTGCACTACCCCACAATAAAGCATGCTCAATCGTTTGCGTGAATTCCGTTTTTTGTTCACTACGATGAACTTTTATTAATGGTGAATTAGCAGTAGGAAAAAATGACGCGCTATCTACGTTTTCCCCAGCTAGAATTAGCATTGACGCAAACTCACCTTCATTGTTAATTGGGGCAGAAAACAGATGTGTATTAATCAGCAAAAGCAACTCATCATCATGATCGTCATTGTCTAACCATGTTTCTATAAATGTGGATGAATGGCTGGGATCTTCAATTTCAAAGCTAGCAGGATGATAGATTATTTTTCCCCATGTTTCCATCCATAATGCCTTTATTTTATCGTTTGAAATTTGAGCATCAATAAATAATCTAACATGCAAATTTGCTTGAGTTAACACTGTTGCAAATTTTGCTTTGTATTCTTTTTCAAAACGGGTAAAAATAAATTTTAAACGCTCATCAAAGCTTTCTGATGTCATCCCCTTAATCCCAGATAAAGTGGTATGAGGAATAACAATGCCGCTATTGCGGTGTAATTTACTTGTAATAAGAAAATCATTATTAGCAATAGTCGCGGCATTTCTTGTTTCGCCCTGCTCTGTAATAAGTGAAAAGCCTAAAACATATAATCCTCTTTGCCCATAATTAATCAGTTCTTGTTTACGCTCTTCTATACATAAATTCCACTGTTCAATATAAATTAGATGGTTACCATATAGAAAGACACCATATAAAAATATAAGCAGCCAAGAAACAAAAGGGAAAACAAAGAGGCCTGAAATAAAAAGGATATCTGATATGTCATAAAAAAAGCTGAGTGTAATAGTAATAATACAACCAAGCAAAATGAACACAATAAGCAAAGCACCCCAGAACCAAAAATTCATTTTTTTAGCATCAGGTAACGGGGCTGGCAATGAGGATAAATCGACAGACATTAGCTTTTTCCTACCTCGGATATTGATGAGATTAAAGAACAACCACAACTGCTTTTATGACCATCTAAAGCGACTAGCTTACCTTGATCGGAAAAAGTTGATTCGCCCTCAATAATAGGATTAATTCCATGCCCTTTTATTGGACAACTGACTAAATCCCCCACTCGAGCAACGGGTTTGCCTAAAATTGTCATTGTCGATGAAGCAGTAATGACTTTTCCGCCATGATCTGTCAAATCCCCTAACCGAATAACTCCGCGTGATTTACTCATTTTTTTATTTCCTTTGTTTTTATATTATAGGTTTTCATTTGTTGATATTGTGCATCTATTTGTTGATATTCTTCAAGCGAGCTGGCTTTGGATTTTTTGTCGATTTCTTCTGGCCAATTGACTTTGATTGGCCAAGTAAAGTCTTCTTCTGGCATAAATTCGGCATCCAAATTTTTATCAGAAAACGCCATATAGCTATTTATCCACATCCATTCGTCATAACTTAGACTGGTATCAGCAGCCAACAAAAAGTGGTCAATCACTTTAGTGGTATTAGGCTCACATACCACACACTCTAGGCGATAACTTCTAACCATTCCGCCACTCCCAAGAGGAACTGATACCGATGTCATACACCCTTGAATATCTGCCCAATTAAACTCTTTAACTGTAATTTCTTTTGCTTTTAAAGGTGAGCA
>NZ_LZGV01000090.1:0-1474 GCF_001690265.1 Gilliamella sp. HK2 | reverse complement strand
TGTATTTGGTTTTTCCGGTTCATAATAAGTATCCTCAATTGGCGAATCATCCACCCCAATAAAGTAAGCCACTTCTTCTCCGGGGACAGCAGCCATTGGAGAGACCATCGCTTTTATAAAATGTCTGCCCCCATCGACTGAAAAAACAAAATCGGACAGATCATCGGTAGGAATGGCAATATACTGTTTGCCGGGGTTATAGTAGTTAAATTTCGGTAAATGATAAGCCGTATAAAATCGTTTGGTAATTAAGGTATGAATATTATTTTTATCATCATGATACCAAATCAATCCACTGCAATTTTCACCTTGTAGCTCTAAATAACGATCGGCATCATATCGATAAATTACCTGCCGCTTTTTACTGACATAATAAAAGGAATTTTTAACAACAAATCCATTATTTGTTACATAATAAAAGAGTTGATAACCTTCTTTCGGTAATGGTTTAGGGCGCATCAGCGGCATGGGCTCGGTGGTGGGGAATGGCGCCAAAGTCGATAAAATCACGACCAAAACCACGGGGACAACCAATAACATTATCAACAATTGAGTTATTTTCTGTTTCATGCCTTAATTCCTTATTTAGCTGTGCCTAACAAATGTTGATAGACCTCTAACACGGTACGGTTATCGGGCAATTTAGTTGCTTTAGCATTATAATCACAGCGCATTTTATCCCAACCGGTATAGTCACTTGGCATAGGGGGAATACTTTCGGGAATAATTTGGCTTCTGCCTACAATCGCGCCTTGTTCAAGCTGATCTTTTTTCGATAACATATGCGAACTTTTAGTGCCAAATGGCGCTTCTGATATATAAAGCCGACCATCTTTGCCTAAAATAAAAGCCTGATCATTCACCACATCGTATTGCAGTGAATCATGATTACGTAAATAATGTCCAACCCCTAAATGAATAGTTCTAAATGAACGCCCCCCATCAATTGAAGTTTCAAAGTCTGAAAGATCAGAATAAGGAATAGAAATATAATTCTTAGCTGGATGTCGATAAGGTTCAGTGTAAACACGCCAAGAATGAGGTGCTATGCTGAAATAAACTTGTTCTTTATCATCAATAAAATACGCTTGCCCTTCACATCGATAACCTGTCAATAAAATATAACGGTTTTCAT
Organism: Gilliamella sp. HK2; assembly: GCF_001690265.1. Lineage (NCBI taxonomy): Bacteria > Pseudomonadati > Pseudomonadota > Gammaproteobacteria > Orbales > Orbaceae > Gilliamella > Gilliamella sp. HK2. The sequence continues at coordinate 339 of NZ_LZGV01000090.1, read as the reverse complement.
CAAAACGGTACACAATTTGCGAGGGCGGAACAAAGGTAGGCTTTCGTATATTATTAACTGGCGAAAGTGCCAATATCCCCAAGATAAAGAACAGATAACTCACCATTTGCCATCGCTCATGATATTGCTTAATGAGCATAATAATAAATAATGCGCCGCCGATAAGGGTCGATAGTATTGCTAATATCATCATTACTTTTCCGCCCCAACCTCACAACGTATTTTATCCCAACCTTGGTAAGGTTCGGGTTTTAGATTTTTTATTGAATTTACCCGTAATTGATATTCTTTATTATCAATAAGGCTATCATAAGCACCAAATTTAGAGCCATCCCTAAC
>NZ_LZGV01000089.1:0-3295 GCF_001690265.1 Gilliamella sp. HK2 | reverse complement strand
CTAAGTTTCAGGATGATTCCGTGATTATTTCGGTGTTGAATACTGTCACAGACCGGCATTTACGCTGGGGTTTTCCTAAATGTTTTAATCGTATCAGAAAGCTCGGCTATCAATGGAATCATAAACTGGTATATCGGGTGTATTGTGAATTAAAGCTTAATCTCAGGGTAAAGCGTAAAAAACGCATTCCTCCACGATACCCAGAAAGGTTATTAGTCCCCAATAAACAAGGTGAATGTTGGTCAATGGATTTTATGAGTGATAGTAGCTGTAATCAACGTCGCTTTAGGACATTCAATGTCATCGATGACTTTAATCGTGAGGCGTTAGGTATTGATATTGCAGTAAGCTTACCGGCAGGGAGAGTTACCCGTTACTTAGATAAACTGGCTGAATATCATGGGTATCCATTAAAAATACGGGTCGATAATGGACCTGAATTTACAGGAAAAACCTTTACCAACTGGGCTAAATCACATGATATAACCATTGATTATATTCAGCCCGGTAGCCCATATCAAAATGGCTATATTGAACGATTTAATCGTACCTATCGCACTGAAGTGCTCGATTTATATCTTTTTAACAACTTAGCACAAGCAAGGAGAATAACTGAAGAATGGTTAACGGTTTATAACACCGAAAGACCGCATGAGGCATTAAATAACATGACACCGATTGAGTATAAAACACTAAAACAAGCAGCATGATTTTCTACGTGAGTTGTGTACTAAGTTTGGGGTATTTACACTATCTTTATAACTTTTAGCATATTGTCTTGCGGATTTTCAAACCAAATAATAGCTTGTTTATCATTGATCAGTGCTTCATAAATAATGGCTAAAAAACTACGCTTCTACATACCCTTGCTACGCTAATTGTTGATACCAATAAAAAACCTTATTATTATATTTTTTTATCAATATTCTGAGATAAAAGCAGATTAGCTAAAGAATATTGATCAATCTTATTGGCATTTTCAGGCTGTATAATTAAATTATTTTTGTTAGTATCAACAGTTAAAATATTTGAGCATGTAAAGGAAAATTTAAATAAAATAAAAATTTTTTGTTTTTAATTTTGTATATAAATTTTCTATTTGTTATTTTCATTATTCTATTTACTATTGCGATTCGTAATAAACATATCTCAAACATTCACCTTTAGAACAACCAAACGCTATCTGTTCTGTATTTTTCCCATAAATAAATGCTAGCCCCCCTAAATCAATACTATAACTTTTATTTATTCCATTAATTAATAATTCACCATTTATTTCGCACGTATAAACGTCAAAAGCACTTATTTGAGCTGAATTGATATATTTTTCTGCGGTCAAGAAAAAACGGGCTATATCTTTTTTTCCTAAGTTCCATTTATTACATAAATCGTTAAGATAATCGTCACTACCCTTCTTAATTACTTTTTTTATTGACAGTACTTTGATTTCATCGTGATTTATATAAGGTTCATTATGAACGTATTTCAAACACTCGCCTTTAGAACAACCAAAAACTATCTCTTCAGCGTTATCACCTTCATGAATAACTGCTACTCCACCTAAATCAATACTATATTCTTTTTTTATTCCATTAATTAATAATTCACCTTTTATGTTGCAATTATAAAAGTTAAACGAATTTATTTGATCTGAATCGATAGATTTCTTTGCAGTCAAGAAGAAACGGGTTATTTTCTTTTTGTCTAATTTCCATTTATTACATAAATCGTAAAGATGATCGTTGCGATCCATTTCTACCGCAACTACCTTTTCTAGCGATAATACTTTGATTTCATCACGATTATTGGCACTAGTAGTGACGGGGATCAATATTCCAATTGTCAGCAGGAGGATACAGATTTTTACCTTCTCCACTTGTTTTATAAGCAATGCACTGATGTTGATACAAGTCTTTATCATTTAAATTAAATTCCTTTTGTAAAAAAATAACTAAATTTCTAATTGATTCTAATTGTTGAAGTGTTGCATCATCCCATAACTTAGTTTTGTCGTCCCACCATGCTACAACTTCAATACCTATACTGTCTTGGTTATATGGATAACGTTCTGGATAATCTTTTTTTAATTCAGATAAATATTGTTCTCTTAAGGTTTTTGATTTATAGGTTGAATCACAATTTCCAGTCAGAGCACAACGAGGTCTAATCTTTCCTACATGATTAGCATATTTTTTCAAACTTACAACTTGATAAATTGTTCCATCCTTATCTATAACAAAATGTGCGCCAATATTGTCTTTATTCCAAGGTGATTTCCAAGTATTTTCAATAACATTAATTGCACTTCCTTTTGAAAATGTTCTATGCAAAACAATGGCATTGGGACCAATGATATTTCCTCTCTCCAATTTTTTAACTTGATATTGAGTAATACTATCACTACAAATAAATCCTTCATTATTTATATAAGTTTTTTTATTAATAAGACTCATAATTTGAACAGGATGAATAAACCACGCCCTACCATCAGCACTAAGCGTAGCAGGTGGTGCTGAGTCTGTTGGGGTGGTTGTGGTATTGGTTGTCTCGCCATTTTCTGGAGGCGTGTCTTGGGGTTGATTCAACTTAGCTAAGCCTTTAGCAACATCATCCCACCATAACATTTTCTTGATTTTCTCTTTGGTCTTTTCCCAAGCTGTCACTTGTTTTTCTAACTGTTTAAGCAAAAAATAGATGTCCAATTGCTCTTTACTGAGCTTTTCTGTTGGGCTGTCTATATAGTCTGCTGGAAAACGTGCTATGCTTCTTCTTAGCTCTTCTAATCCTTTTTTGACTGATTTCTGTTCATCTGCTGCTAGTGTGTTTACATAGATATCACATTTTGCTTCATCCGCTTCTTTTAAATACGTTAATACATTTTTAGCATTTTCCGTCAGCTCGCTGTTTAACGCTTCCCATTTCGGCATTTTGCTTTCAGCATCAATTTCACTATACCATTCGCTTTCGTAATTGATTAATAAGCGACTTAATGCCGTAAATAGCATCGGTTTATCTGCAATACCTTTAAAACTCGCTTCTTTTATACTGGTATATATTTTTGTTTCAATATGGTATTGCTTATCAAGAATAGATAATGTTTCTTTTATTGTTGGTTTATATTGCGATAATGAATGGTTGTCTTTATTACGTTTTAACGATTTGTCTGCGCCAAGGTAGAGTTCTTTTAATGTGGCCGTTTCTTTTATCTGCATAAAATCAAACCAATCCCAACAACTGACCCGCTTAGCACCTTCACCATTCACTAACACCCAACCACTTCTTTTTCGGTTTTTAT